>JAWRJF010000036.1:0-3305 GCA_040307645.1 Anaerovoracaceae bacterium
TAGAACAAAACAAAAAGTCCACAGTGTTAATATTGATTATATCAAAGTTGAGAAAGAAAGGAGAGTATGCATGTATTTAGGACTTAAATACATCATACAAGATTAAAGTGATACAAGATATAGTAAAAGATGTGTTTTTCTTAGGAAAAAAATCTGAAGATGCAAGTGAGGCAGACAGGCAGGTAATTATTGATCTTGTCGATACGCTCAGAGCAAATCACGACAGATGTGTAGGCATGGCTGCAAATATGATCGGAGTCAGGAAAAAAATCATTATTGTTAATAGCGGTCTTTCTTATATAATAATGGTGAATCCAAAAATTATAAGCAAGAAGGAAAAATATGAAACTGAGGAAGGGTGTCTGTCCCTAGTGGGAGAAAGGCGTACCGAAAGATATAAAGAAATAGAGGTAGAATACCTTGATAGCAGTTTTAATAAGTGCAGACAAATCTTTAAAGGGTATGTTGCACAGATTATTCAACATGAAATTGATCATTGCAATGGAATTATAATTTAAGGTCAAATCGGTAGCCGTCGCGCTAGCGGCTTGGTACAATATAAGATCAATAATTGCTGCATTGGCAAATGAAGTTGCAGTTTAATGTTTGTAGAAAGAAAGGAAATAAAACCATGAAAAAAAGAATTTTTGCCATATTGTTGGCACTGACCACGGTTCTAACCATGAGTTTTGCGGCTATGCCTGCATAAGCTGCAACCAGAACACCTATCACTACAGCTGAAGAATTTATGTCTATAGCAAACAATCTTAGCGGTAATTATTACCTGACTGCCGACATAACTCTTCCGGCTAATACCATCATAGGAAGTCAAAAAAATCCATTTACCGGCACCCTTGATGGTAACGGACATTCCATCAATAACTATACTATAACCAAGGCCACCAACAATATTGCAGGAATTTTTGCCGCAGCCACTGGTGCAACCTTTAAGGATTTGACCCTGAAAAATGTAAAGGTGAATATATCAACGCCTTACATAAGCTACGGAAGCCTTATAGTTTATGCCAAGGACTGCGTTCTCAGTGGACTTACCGTGTCGGGAGCTATGGGGTTTAACGTCAGCGGCGGAGAATACGGTACTTTTACAATAGGAGGCCTTGTAGGATATCTTGGGGGCAAATCGACAATGACAAACTGCCATAATAAGGCAACCATCAAAGCTGAGACTACCGGAGGCAAATATTGGGACAGTGGAATAGTATGTGGCCTTGTAGAGGAAGCTCCGTCGATACAAAACTCTCCAAGTGCTCCAATTCCGGAGCTCTTACAATAAACGCATCAGGTCTTGATTCTAAGAGCTCGGATATTAGCGCTTTTGGTATTATTTCAGGCAATACAAAAAAAGTCACTTCCTGCAAAAACTCAGGTAAAATTACAGTAAAGGTAAAAAACTGCAATTCTTCATCTTTAACCGATGGAATCACGGTAGCAGGTCTGTGCGAAGTTGCAGAGAAGTTAACCTTCTGCAGTAACACAGGTAAGATAAGCTTAGAAAGCTGCGATATCAGAGGGGAAATAGGGGTAGCAGGCATGGCAGCACAGGCATTACATACGGTTTCCAAATGCTACAACACCGGTTCTATAACTGTGTCTACAGGCAAATTCAATGACCGGAATTACAAGGATGTAGGCGGCTTGATAGGCAGAGGAGTAAGTTTAGATAATGCATCCTTCTCCCAATGCTATAACAAGGGCACCATTACAGTTTCCACCAAGGCATCCGGCGCAAGTGAAATTACTTGGAAGGATTGGACTGCAAATGCGACAAAGGTTTCTAAGATTACCAAGTCCAAATGCCCTAAGCTAAGCTCAACCTATTGGACCTACTCAAGCAAGCTGGGCAGGATGATTTTAAAAAACAACAAAGAAAAATAAACACAGATTTTTCCCATGGCACAGGGCGTTTATTTCCCGGGCTGGCATTTGCCAAAGGGAAAGAGAAAAGGAGAATACTAGTAAAAAAACAAAATATGTAGACGCTAGCGGAGATGAAATGATACTACTATATTTAGCTTTAATTGATGATGAAAATGACAAGATAAAATTTGAGCAGCTTTATGAAAAATATGAAAAGCTGCTGCATTGGAGAGCAAGACAAATTCTTGGAGATGCCTTCCTGGCAGAGGATGCAGTACAAGAATGTTTTTTACGTGTTGCAAAAAATATTAGAAAAATTGAAGATGTTAAATCCTCTCAGACCAGAGCTTTCCTTGTTATTATTGTTGAAAATGTATCAAAGACTATGATTACAGGACAAAAAGCACATGTGGATTTAGATGAAAATGAAGCGTATTTTAATGGGGCGAATTATACTGAGGAAGAATTTCAGCACAGACAGACAGTTGGAACGATATTAAAATTGGAGAAAATCGATAGAGATATTATGTATCTATACGGAGTATGTGAATATACCTTTCCAGAAATTGCAAATTTCTTGGGAATATCTGTGGAGGCGGCGAAGAAAAGGGCTCAACGAAGTAGAAAGAAAATTAAAAACCTGATGCGTGAGGGGAATTAACCATGAATAAAGAAATGAAGACTGCACTTAGAATGGCAATGAATATAGAATATGGTTGGATTGAGAACTGGAATGAAGATGAATATAATTATCAGTTTTCAGAAGAGTATCGCAGAAAAATGAAAAATATAACCGTTGAAACGGAAACAAAGTATGTTTTTCTAGGCAGACACAGAATAAAGAAGTCATTGGCTGCTATATTAATTGCCGCAATGTTGGTTGCATCGACAGGCTGCGCTATTTTAATTCATAGCATTATTGTAAACTGGAATGAAAAAAATAATGAGGCAACTGGTACTTTGGACGTAACCTTTGATATAGAAGATATAGAACACGAAATCGAAGATATTGGGTTTGTAAAACCGCAAACACCAGAAGGCTTTAAAATCATAAATGAATATGCGGATGATATGCTTTCAATGGTTGAATATCAAAGAGATGAAACCAGTATTACCTTTGTGCAGGATAAAAATATTCAATCTGTCCAGATTAAGATAAATAATGAGGATAATAACCTTTCCGAAACGGAAATAAACGGGCATAAGGGTTACTCGGGATATGATGAAACCCTTGGAATAGGAACAATGTATTGGTGCGATGGAGTGTATCTTTATAGTTTAAATGGAAATTGTAAGATGGAAATACTAGAAAAGATGGCTGAGAGTATAAAATAAATTAAAATATTATGTCCCCAAAGACTTGTCTTCTTGGTTTAAGTAAGTATAGTGATAAACAAAATTCTAAGTCAGGAAGGAAAGGAGGGAAA
>JAWRJF010000037.1:0-27767 GCA_040307645.1 Anaerovoracaceae bacterium
AGATAATTTCTTTTTTGCCATCTGTTAGTGGCCCGATTTTTCTTACTTCCTTTTTTGCCATTTTAAATAGCCTCCTTTGATAATTCTATCATAGAAGGCTATTGTTTAATACTTATTTACAGACTTTTTTCTACACTCTCACAAATATTGTGCACACATATGAACGAGGGTCCAATTAATTTTGGACCCTCGTTCTGCTTGTAATAATCAATCATTTATTTCTGTTTTGGAACATTTGCCTTGGCACTTACTTTAGTCCACTGACTATAGTAGGTTCTTCCATTTATATTCTTATATGCTCTTATCTTATAGTTATAGGTTTTTCCGTTAACAAGACCAAAAGTATTAGTGTATGATAAATTTTTTGTGGTCTTCATTTTTATATATCTACCTTTAATGGAATCATATTTATATACTTGATATCCATCAACATAAATAGGAGTAGTACTTAAAATATCACCATTTTCATCAGATAAGTCTATTGAAGGATCAAGCCATGAAATCTTAATCTTTCCTTTTAGGGACACAGCCTCCGCATATAATTTTATATCATCAATTTCTGTGATTTGTGATATTATTTCATCGGTCGGTTTAGATATAGCAGATGGATTGAAAAGCTCTCTCCATGTGTTTTTACCAACATTACCGGTTATAGGTTGACCGTGAACTCGTTGGAATGTCTCAATAGCATCTTCTGTGTCTTCAGCATAGTTACCGTCAATGGAACCAGAGAAGTATCCAAGTTGGCTTAGACGTTTTTGTACAGCAAGATTATAAGGCTTTGTTTTACTTGTATTATTATAACTGTACAGATAGTATCTATATCCCTCAGGATTCAATTCAAATTCCAAATAAAAACTACTAGAACCCGGTGTAAATCTATAGGTAGCTTTAGTCGAAAGGTTCCTTCCGGAGTACTCACTATAAATGCCTTTTACCTTATAACCAATATCAGGATTAGAATAAATAGTAAGTTGTCTTCCACTGTTTTTATTCAAAGCTAGTGAAAATGTTCCATTTTCCTTTGCAGAAAGGTTAACATTTCTTCCCGCAACTGCAATTGTTGCAGTTTTCAATGGATTATATCTTAGATATACATTTTCAAGAGATGGACAATTTGATAAATTTACAGATTCAAATTTATTGTGATGTGAAGATAATAACTTTAATTTAGCGAACCCATTTAAATCTAAAGTACCTGTAAACCCTTTATTACTCCACTGAATCTGTGTTGTATTCCCATATCCATCAGTCATAAAATGAGATTTCCTACCATCTCCCCAAGTCTTCTTATCGTACATATTATAATCGTCGTTAAGGAGTTTACCATTTTTTATATCTCCTGAATAAGTCTCAAAGAAACCTGTAAGTCTATCTATTTCGGAAGCATTAGAAATAAGATAACCAAATCTTTTGTCAGGGTAGATATTATGATATATGTGGGATACAGCAAATTGCTCATTTGATGGATCAAAATAAGTGTAATTTGTAATACCATAATACTTCCACGTATTAGTATTTTTATTCCATCTGTTATTTGTACCAACTGTAGGATCAATTATTATCCAACGGCCATCTACATATGCCTCTAACCACCAGTGGTCTCTTACTCCTATATTATTTTCAGTATCCCATGTGTTTTTTGGTGGAGTAAGCCTATGTCCATATACTAATCGTGAAGGTATATTCTGACATCTTGCCATTGCTATCAACATAGCAGAAAAGCCTTGACAAGTAGTTGCTACGCGACCTTGATCATCACTGTTAGGACTTTGAATTTTGTTTACATTGTTATAAAGATTGTCATAAGGGTCGGCATATTGAAATGAATGTGTAGAGAAAGCAATTGAATCATAATAGAAATTATTTGCTACATACTCATACATTTTTAGCAGTTTATCGTAATCAGAGGTTGCGTTTCCAGTAATTTGGTAAGATAACGATCTTATAAAATTAACCTTATAGTCATTCATAGAAGCAAAAATCCCTGTGGCTGGATTTCTTAATACAAAACGCATATCATCTAAAGATGTATCCAAGTACCAACTTGGGTCATAATCATCTCCAATAGCTTGAACTCTTTTGTTTTCGGCTATTACATCATTGTATTGTAGAATTTTTGGCGTATTCTTAGTAAGCTGAAACGGCATGTTTTTATATAAGGCGCCGTTAGAAGGATAGCTTTCATAAGAATCTTCGGGACTTTCAATTCTTGATAAATATAGATAATACAAACCATCATCTATATTATAATCCTTGAAATTAATAGTATAAGTGAATTGATATATTTGTATACCTGAGGTTCCAATTTGGCTGGAATCAGCAAGAACAAAAATATCTAAAGGCGTATAATCAGTAGGCGGATAAACTCCATAAAGCCCCAGTCTGAATTGATAAGTTGGGAGAAGAGTTTTAAATGCAATAGTCATTTTACGCCCTTTAACTGTACATTTTATATTCTCATCTGTAAAATTATTGCTAGAACTAAAGGAAGTTACATAGCTAGGATTTCCAACTTGTTTCATTACACCATAAGAAAAATCAAAAGGTATACATGATAGTAGAAGTGAAATAACTAATACAATACAAACTGATAGGTGTTTTTTCTTTAATGTCATTTTTTCCTCCATTATAAGTTTTTATTTGCCGCTTTTGCTGATGAAAAAGCAAATTGCAAATTGTAACCGCCAGTATCTCCATCAATATCAAGAACTTCTCCAATTAAAAACAAACCTGGATATCTTATACTTTCCATAGTTTGAATATTAATCTCCTTCAGAGAAACTCCACCAGAAGTACACATTGCATAGTCAAAACCTGCAACTCCGCTAACTGAAAATTTTTGACCAGAGAGAATTTTTGCTGTTTCTCTTAGTTTGAAGTTTGCGGACTTAGTTATAATCTGGCAAAATCGCTTAGGAAGATTAAATTCGAGAGACAGGATATTTGCAAGATCTTTATTGGTACTTTTAGTTACATTATTTAGTTTGTCCATTATTTCTTTAAAATTTAATGGATATAAATAGTTTATCACAATTTCATCTCCGACTCCAACATATCTGGAAAAATTAAGAATTAAGGGTCCAGAAAAGTTTTTATGTGTTATAAGTAAATCGCCGGTAAACTCTTTAAGTTTTTTGTTGTTTCTAAAATGTTGAAGAGATATATTCTCAAAAGAAATACCAGAAATCTCATAAAAAGGATAATTTTGTACAAACACCGGAACAAGGGATGGTTTTAAATCAACGATTTCAAAACTTAAATCCCTATGCAAAATATTAAAAAAATCTCCATCGGAACCTGTTGATTTATAAGACTTACCGCCTGTGGCAATAACGACTTTTTTACTGTAAAAACATGCTGAATATGTACTTATAGCATAACCATTAATATGTTTTTTTATAGAAATTACATTTTGTTCTGTTAGAATTGAAAAACCATTTTCAATAGTTTTTTTTAGTAGCATTTCAGAAACATCTTTTGAATTTAAAGATTTAGGGAATATTTTCCCATCTTTGCGTTGGAAAAGTGGAACATTATTTTTTTCGAAAAAATCTATTAGTATAGAATTGCTGTTTTTATAAAGACAGCTACGAATCTTGGAACCATTATCTCCATAGTGGTTAATAAAATTTTTAATTGACCCGCCGTGGGTAATATTACATTGTCCACTACCACTCATGAGTAGTTTTGTGGCAGGTTTTTTTGTTTTTTCAAGTATAATTCCATTTACATTATGGGAAAAGGTTGCACCACAGAATAGTCCAGCTGCACCAGCCCCAATTATTATTACATCATAAATCATTATTTCCCTCTATATAATTATTTGTTAAAGTTTACTTTACGACAGTGTAATATATGTACTTATGTGCTGTCAACTATACTAAGATGTTAATAGTATTTTAAGTGCGCATTTACAACGAAAAATAAACACTATATTGATAATTTGCGAAATGTGGTGTATTATTTTAAAGTAACACTTTTGTAGAAAAATGTCGTATTTATATAGGAGGGATAAAATGGATGAGATTAAGAGGGATAAAGAAATAAACACTTATAATCCTGATGAAATTTTAGGTTATGACAATAAACCTAAAAACAATGATGTGTCAGAAGAGGGGAAAAAAGGCAGCACAATGAAAAAAGCCTTGATTATTATCGCTGCAATTATATTGTGTATTGTAGTACTTGGTGTTTCTTGCAATATGGCAGCAAATAAATTAATTAATTTAGGTGTTAAGACAGAAACCTATGAGGATTATGATTATGACAAAGATTACATAGGTATTATAAATATTGAAGGAACTATTTCTGAAAAATCATCAGGATATGGAGAGGGGAACTATAACCATGATTGGACTTTAAATCGTATTGAAAATATGATGAAAGATGACGAAAATAAAGGATTAATTCTATTTATAAACACTCCAGGGGGCAGTGTTTTTGCATCTGATGAATTATACTTGAAGATAAAAGAATACCAAAAAACAGGAAGACCAGTTTATTCAGCTATGGGATCTATGGCTGCATCTGGAGGATATTATATTTCTGCACCATGTGATAAAATTATTGCAAACAGAAACTGCTGGACAGGATCAATTGGAGTTACAATTGGAACAATTTATGATATTTCCGGGTTTCTCGATAAAATGGGAGTAAATACAGTAACTATTACTTCAGGTGAGAATAAAGCTATGGGGAATATTGTAGACCCTATGACTAAAGAACAAAAAGCAATTTTCCAGAGCCTTGTGGATGAAGCTTACGATCAATTTGTTGGTATTGTGGCAGAAGGAAGAGGTATGAAAAAGTCGGAAGTTAAGAAAATTGCTGACGGAAGGATATATACTGCAAAGCAGGCAAAGAAAATAGGTATTATCGATAAAATAGGAACATTAGATGATGCCATTGACGATATGAAAGATAAATACAAATTAAGAGGTTGTGAAGTGAAAGATCTTTCTTACAAAAAGGAGACTACATTCATTGATAGATTAATTGGGATGTCACCACTTAACAACCAGAGTGTAAAGTCACAGTATGATCAGCTTATGAGTTTAGTAAATGAAAATAATAAGTTTACAGTGACTTATATGGCAAACGTAACAAAATAATTTATAAACAATAGAAAAGATTGGGATAGTAGATGAAGAAACTTTATGTAATACTAATAAATTCAGAAACTTATTTTACTAAGTTCCTAAGGGTTTTCACAAAATGTCAATATAATCACGTAGTTTTTACCTTTGATGAAGACTGTAAGAATATGTATACATATGCTAGATGGATTACATGGATGCCGGTTTTAGCCGGCTTTGAAATAGAAAATATAAATAAAGGAGTATTAAGAAAAAAACCATTGTCAGAGTGCAGGGTTTATGAAATAGACATTACTCACAAAGAATATTTTCATTTAAGAAAAAAACTTAGACCTTTTTTAACAAAACCTAAAATATATCACTGGTATAATTTTTTAGCTTTGTTTTGCATGCAATTGAATTTGCCTTATTATAGTGAAACTAGTTTTGTATGTTCAACCTTTGTAGCATATATGCTGAGAGATATTCTAGGTTTTGAAAAGACTTTTCTAAGGATAAAACCCAATGATTATCTTGAACTGGAGTTACCTCTTGTTTTTGAAGGGAAATTAGCAAATTATATTGAAGAAAAAAAGAAAACTGTATAGTAAAAAACCTTGACACACCCTAGTATTTATGTTAAAGTACTAGGGTGTTAAGTTTTTATACTTGACAGGAAGGAATAGAAATGGTTGATAAAATTACTGAAGCTAGCCTGTTATATGACTTTTACGGTCAACTTTTAACAGAAAAACAACAGAAGGTTATGGAACTTTATCACGAAGAAAACCTTTCATTAGCAGAGATTGCAAGTGAATTTGATATAACACGTTCAGCGGTTTATGACACTTTGAAGAAGGCTGAGAAAGCTTTAAACCAATATGAGAATAAACTTTGCCTGATAAGTAAATTTATGAAAACCAATCAAGTTATTTCGAAAATTGATAATAAAATTGATGAGATTATCAATAAGAATAAAGAAAATAAAGGATTGGTTTGTGAATTGGAAGATATAAAAATTGTTATTGGTCAACTTGAAGAATAAAGGGGTATATGATGGCATTTGAAAGTTTATCAGATAAATTGCAGGGAGTATTTAAAAAGTTAAAAGGAAAAGGCGTATTGACAGAATCAGACATAAATGATGCTATGCGTGAAGTGAAACTGGCATTATTAGAGGCTGATGTGAATTTTAGAGTTGTAAAAGAGTTTGTAACTTCTGTTAAGGAAAAAGCCTTGGGTGTGGAGGTCCTTGAAAGCTTAACCCCAGCGCAACAGATTATAAAAATCGTCAATGAACAGCTTATTGAGTTGATGGGTGGAACAAACAGTAAATTGACATATTCATCATCTGGATTTACTGTGCTCCTTATGGTTGGACTTCAAGGTACAGGTAAGACAACAACATGTGGAAAACTGGCGGCGTTTCTAAAGAAAAATGGTAAGAAGCCAATGTTGTGTGCCTGCGATATATACAGGCCTGCGGCTATAGAACAGTTGGAAGTTGTGGGAAAATCTGTAGATACGCCTGTATTTACAATGAGAGATTGCAAAGAACCAGCAAAAATTGCTTTGGAAGCAAGGAAAGAAGCAGAAAAAAAAGGTTTTGACGTTTTGATTGTGGATACAGCGGGACGTTTGCAAATAGATGAAGCTTTAATGGATGAGCTAGTTGAAATAAAGAGTAAGGTAAAGCCACACGAAATACTTTTAATAGTTGATGCGCTTCAAGGTCAAGACGCTGTAAATGTAGCCGAAGGATTTAATGAAAAGCTTGGTATCGATGGAATCATTATGACTAAAATGGATGGTGATTCACGAGGTGGAGCTGCGCTATCTGCCAAGAAAGTAACTGGAAAACCTATTAAGTTTATGGGTGTTGGTGAAAAGTCAGATGCTCTTGAACCTTTCCATCCCGAAAGAATGGCAAGCAGAATTCTTGGTATGGGAGACATGCTTTCATTAATAGAAAAAGCCCAAGAAAGTTTTGATGAAGAAAAAGCTAATAAATTGGAGCAAAAACTTAAAAAAAATCAATTTACTTTAGAAGATTTTCTTGATCAGATTGGACAGATTAAAAATATGGGTGGAATTGGCAAAATGCTTGAAATGATGCCAGGAATGAATCAAGCTCAGATGAAGGGCGTTGACCTGGATGAAAGTGAGAAAGAATTCAGGCAGATGGAGGCTATTATCTACTCTATGACAAAAGAAGAGAGAAAAGATCCAACTATATTAAATGCTAGCAGAAGAAAAAGAATTTCGGCAGGTTGTGGCCAGCCTGTTAGCAAAATTAATAATCTTATTAAGAGATATGATGAAATGAAAAAAATGGTTAAGCAATTTTCAAACCCTAAAAAAATGAAGAAAAACAGGATGTTCAGAGGGTTGTTTTAAGGCCTAAAATTCAGTAAATCAACTGAGTTTAGATATATACTAAGTATGCAAAGGAGGAAGAATAAATGGTAAAGATTAGACTAAAGAGAATGGGTGCTCATAAGAAACCTTTTTACAGAGTAGTTGTTGCAGATTCACGTACACCAAGAGATGGTAAGTTTATCGAAGAAATCGGTTATTATAACCCACTAGTTGAACCAGTAGAAATCAGAATAAATGGCGAAAAAGCTAAGAAATGGTTAGAAAATGGAGCACAACCTACTGAAACAGTTAAGAGTCTTTTAAAAAAGTCTGGAATTATTGAATAAGAAAGCGGTGAAGACTAATGACTAAATTGGTTGAATCAATTGCAAAAGCTCTTGTTGAACATCCGGAGTCAGTAGAAGTAACTGAATCTAGTGGTAAACAAGGCACAGTTGTGCAATTAAAGGTAGCACCAGAGGATATGGGAAAAGTTATTGGTAAGCAGGGTAGGATAGCTAAGGCTCTACGTACTGTTGTCAAGGCTGCCGCAACTAGAGAAAATAAAAAAGTAATAGTAGAAATCGTATCTGAATAAGAGAGATTAAAATGTTCTGGCACATATATTTACGTGAGTATCTATATGTGCCTATGTAATAATGGGAGAAAAATGGAAAACATAAAAATTGGTAAGATAGTAAATGCAGTGGCATTAAAAGGAGAAGTTAAGGTTTATCATTATACTGATTATAAAGAACGATTTGAGGAAATTAACGAGCTTATTATAGATAATAAAAAATATAAAATTGAGAATGTTAGATATCAGAAGGAAATAGCTATCATAAAGTTAGAAGGCATAAATGACAGGACCATGGCAGAGAATATAAAGGACAAAGATATTTATATAACTGAAAATGACTTAAGAGAGCTTCCGGAAGATACTTATTATATAAAAGATTTAGTTGGTCTTAAAGTAGTTGATTATCAGAGTGGCGATACTATAGGAACTGTATCTGACGTGCTTCAAAATTCTGCTCAGGACATATATACAGTAAAATTGGAAAATGGTAAAGAAATTATGATTCCTGCAGTATCTGAGTTTATTAAAGAGATATCAATGGATGAAAAGAATATAAAAGTAAAACTAATACCTGGATTTATGGATTTATAAAGGATGCAAAATATGAAGATAAATATTCTGACCCTTTTTCCTGAAATGTTTACAGCTATCACAAAAAGCAGCATTTTAGGTAAGGCAAATGAAAAGGGAATTCTCCAAATTAATTTAGTAAATATTAGGGATTTTAGCCAAGATAAACACAATAAGGCTGATGACTATCCTTTTGGTGGGGGAATAGGTATGGTTATGCAGGCAGAACCTATATTTGGAGCTATTAATAGTATTAAAAATAGGAAAGGGCCGTCTATATACATGTCTCCAAGAGGAGAAATTCTAAACCAGACTTTAATCGAAACTTTTGCACAAGAAGAAGAAATAACAATTCTATGCGGCCACTATGAGGGAGTAGACCAGAGAGTATTAGAACACTTTAATATGAAAGAAGTTTCAATAGGAGATTACATTTTAACAGGAGGAGAACTAGCGGCAATGGTTCTTGTGGATTCAGTGTCAAGGTTGGTTCCAAATGTTTTGGGCAGAAATGAATCAGCCCTGGAAGAATCTATTTATTCTGGTCTCCTTGAGTATCCACAGTACACAAAACCCAGAGAGTTTCAGGGGTATCATGTTCCAGAGGTATTAGTAAGTGGTAATCATAAATTAATTCATTTATGGAAGTATGAACAGTCCTTACTCATAACGAAAAAAATCAGACCGGACCTTTTTCAAAAATACGTAGAAAGCCCAAAAACACTTACTAAAGAAGAAAAAATAATTCTACAGAAAATAATGGAAAAGGAATAGTTGAAGTTGTAATAATATTACTTTTGTTGTAAAATATAGCTAGGGGATTTGTATGGATAAATTAAAGAAAAAACCAATAATTATATATATACTTGTATTAATCATTTTATATGTTTTTATCTATGTTATTCCTTCTATAACTGGAGCTTTGGTGAGAACTTATACTGTAGAGTATGGTAACTTACAGGTAGTAGATGAGGCAATCGGATATTTTGTCAGAAATGAGAAAGTATATATTGCAACTTCTAGCGGTAAACCTAATATGTATATAAAACAAGGTACATTAATTAGGAAGGGCACTTCTGTTATGGAGGTGACTGGAAGCGAGGAAGGTGAGATAAATGATAAATATCAGCATATATTATCTAACAACCGTGGGAACTATGTAAGTGATTATAACTATGTAAGTCAGGCGGAAGGTGTAGTAAGTTATTATGCTGATGGATATGAAACTCTTCTGACTGCAGATAATATGAGTAAGATGACCTTAGCTAAGCTTGATTCTGTAACAGAAAAAAATGTATTAAAGCTAGAAAGAAACTCTTGTATAAAAGGAGAACCTGTTTTTAAAATAATTGATAATGCCAGATGGTATTTATTATGTTTTGTAGACACAGTTAATAAAGATAGATACATTGTTGACGACGAGATTACGGTAAGTTTTCCTGATGATGAGATTAGAGCCAAGGTTAAGGATATTATAGAACAAGGCAGTAAAACTTTAATTATACTAGAGACGAACAGATATTATGAGAAATTTGATAGATTGAGGGTAGCTGATGTTAAGTTGATTACATCAGACACTAATGGTCTTATAGTAGAAAATACCAGCATTACTAAAGTTGGCAAACAACAAGGTGTTTATGTAAAAAACACATCTAATTCATATGAATTCGTTCCCGTTAGTGTAATTACAACAGATGGGAAATATTCAGTGGTAGAGAAATCATTTTATTATGATAGTGAAGGAAATACCGTTACCACCATCAGTACATATGATGAAATATTAAAAGCACCGAAAGATCATCTTAAATTAAAAAAAGAATAATTTTTTAGAAAAGGGGCGTAGTTATGTCTATAAAATCAAATATTGATTATATTAATAACATTAAAGATAAGGCAACAATTGCTTCAGGGCGGAAAGAAGGCGATGTTCTGTTAGTTGCGGTTACCAAACTTCATACTCCTGAAGAGATTAACGAAGCAATTGATGGAGGTATAACTGACATCGGTGAGAATAAAGTCCAAGAAATTATGGACAAGTATGATCATGTAAAGCCTGTAAGGTGGCATTTGATAGGGCATTTGCAAACTAATAAGGTAAAGTACATTATAGATAAAGTTGCTATGATACATTCAGTAGATTCGTTGAAATTAGCTGAAGAGATTAATAAAAGAGCCGGTGCTCATAATATAACTATGGATATATTAATTCAGGTAAATTCAGCAATGGAAGAGAGCAAGTTTGGCATAACTACGGAAGAAACCGGGGATTTAATACATAAAATTTTAGAGTGTTGCCCTAATGTTAGAATTCGTGGACTTATGTGTATTGCACCTTTCGAGGAGGATCCTGAGAATGCAAGAGTCTATTTTGCTGAAGTAAAAAAATTATACGATAAATATTCAGAAATAAATCATGAAAGATTAGATTTTAAATACTTGTCAATGGGTATGTCTAATGACTTTGAAGTAGCAATTGGAGAAGGTTCAAACTTAATTAGAGTCGGCACTGCTATTTTTGGGGAAAGAGATTATTCTAAGAAGTAATATTAGGAGGAAAAGAAATGGGTTTTACAGATTCAATAAAAAAAGTAATCGGAATCGAAGAAGTAGAAGATGATGATATCACAGAAGAAGAAGTTAAGGCTGCAAGAGAAAAGATAAATAAGGACTACTCTTCTAGACGTACATACGGCGAGTCAGTTCCTGAAATCAAACCGTCAAAACCACAAACATCAAAGCCTGAAAAGAAGTTTTCAATGACCAGTACAAATGCTTTCAAGCTGGTAGTTATTGAGCCTAAGGCTTTTGAGGAATGTCCAAAGCTGGTCGATAGTCTAAAAGGAAGAAGACCGGTTATAATTAATTTAGAAAAGCTTGAAACAGAAGTTGCTAGAAAGATTTTTGATTTTTTAAGTGGTGCTACATACGCTCTTAATGGCAATGTACAAAAAGTTGCCAACAACATATTTATTTTTGCACCTGAAAATGTAGATATAGCAGCAAACCAAGAAGATAAGGGCGGATTTGATTTTAATACAAATAAAAGTCCGTGGAGGTAATAAATGAAATTCATCTTGATTAGAGCAATAAGCTGGTTTGCAGATATAGCTGTCTTTGCATTATGTTTAAGAGCTATATTAAGTTGGTTTGGACAGGATCCATATAGTACTGCAGGAAAAGCATATAGAGTATTAGTTAGAATTACTGAGCCTGTTGTAGAACCTTGTAGAAGAATATTATACAGATTCAATACAGGAATGTTTGATTTCTCAGTATTTCTTGCGTTCTTTCTAGTTCAGATTGTTGCAAGACTGCTAATCATTCTGGTCCAAATAATCTTTTAAAATCGAAAGGAAACCGTTATGATTACACCATTAGATATTGAAAAAAAAGAATTTTCAAAGGGAGTTAGAGGGTACAAAGAAGATGAAGTTGATGAATTTCTTGATCTAATTATTATTGACATGGAAAAGCTCTTATTAGAAAATAAGAAACTAAAGAAACTGGTAGAAGATTTAAATCAAGAGGTTCTAAGAAATAAATCTTGTGAAAAGTCAGTCCTTCAAACTTTAGAAGCTGCAAAAACTTTAATGACGGATATTTCTGCAAGTGCGGAACGACGTGCAGAGGTTCTTTTGAAAAATGCCCAGATGGATGCAAAGCTAATCCAAAGAGAAGCTAAGGAATCGGTTGTAAGATTGACAGAAGAGGGAGAAAACCTAAAAAAGAGAGTGACTAGACTTAAGGGAAAATATAGAGAATTATTAGAATCTGAGTTAGAAAGGTTTGATAATATTAGTGATGATCTTTTCGCAGAAATAGAAAAGGATTTTTTACCTGCTTCAATGGCCCAAAAGGAAACTTCAAATCAAGAGTTTAATCCAGAAGATCTTCCAAATAAAAAAATAACAGAAGAAGATTTGACAAAAACTAGAATTATATAAAGATTAGGAGGCGGGGCATATGATGCCCCGTAATTTGTATGAAATATTATATCACTACAATATTATTGGTCATAATAGATCAGGTTTCAAAATTCTTTGTACGAACTAATATGACGGAAAACCAGTCTATTCCAATAATAGGGGATTTTTTTAAATTGACATATATAGAGAATAATGGTGCTGCATTTAGCATGTTGTCAGGACAGAGAATTTTTTTGATAGTAGTACCAATTATTTCAATTTGTATTGCAATATGGTATTTAGAGAAAAGAAGAAGGATAGATCACTTCACATTACCTTTAGCACTTTCGCTTATAATTGCGGGGGGAATTGGAAATTTAATCGATAGAATATCTACAGGTTCAGTTACGGACATGTTTGATTTTAGTATATTTCCGCCTATCTTTAATGTTGCAGATATTGCAGTATGTGTGGGATGTGGTCTTCTTGTTTTATATGTGTTAATATTTGATGGAGAAAAACATGGTAAATTATAAGGTTATTATAGATGAAGAACAAAAGGGCACTAGAATTGATTTAGTGCTTTCTTTAGTTTTGGAGGATACCTCTAGAAGTTTTATACAAAAGCTCCTAGAAACAGGCAATGTAACAGTAAATGGTAAAACATGTGATTCAAAAAAATATAAGGTTAAATTAAATGACACTATTGATATTACCATTCCTGAAATTAAAGAATTAAAAATTGAGGGCGAGAATATTCCCTTAGAAATAGTATATGAAGATGAAGATGTTTTAGTTGTAAATAAGCCTAAGGGAATGGTTGTGCATCCTGCAACAGGTAATTATTCCCAAACATTAGTAAATGCGCTTATAAACCATTGTGGTGAAAACCTCTCTACAATTAATGGAAAAGAAAGGCCTGGAATAGTGCATAGAATAGATAAAGACACTAGTGGCCTTTTGATGATTGCAAAAAACAATATGTCCCATGAAATTCTTTCTAAACAGTTAGCTGCACACTCTACAAAAAGAACATATCAAGCATTGGTTTATCATAACTTTAATAATGATGAAGGTACAATTGATGCACCCATAGGAAGGGACCCTAAAAATCGTCTAAGACAGGCAGTGACACCGGAAAACTCTAAAAATGCAGTAACTCATTACAGGGTTTTAAAAAGATTTGGGAAATATACGTTAATTGAGGCCAACTTAGAGACGGGAAGAACCCATCAGATCAGGGTGCATATGGCCTACATAAAACATCCACTTGTTGGAGATTTAGTATATGGCCCAGCAAAACAAAAACTTTCGGTTGAAGGACAAATGCTTCATGCAAAGACTTTGGGTTTTGTTCATCCTAAAACAGGAGAATACATGGAGTTTGATAGTGAGTTACCAGCTTACTTCACCGAAGTATTACAAAAAATCAGAAAGGAAAAGTAAATGGCAAAAAAATCATTTAAACCAGGAACTATGTTAAACCCTGTTCCTGTGGTCATGGCATCTTGTGGGGATAATGGAAAAAAGAACATAATAACTATCGCATGGACCGGGATAATAAATTCTGAACCACCTATGACGTATATATCAGTGCGAAAATCTAGATATTCTCATAGCATAATAAAGGATACAGGTGAATTTGTAATTAACTTAACCACAGAAAACCTTGCAAAGGAGACAGATTTTGCAGGCGTAAAGTCAGGAAGAGACGTTGACAAATTTAAAGAGCTAAAGCTAACACCAGAATATGGAGAAATAACAAAGTGTCCTATGATAAAAGAGTCACCGGTTAATTTAGAGTGCAAAGTTGTAGAAATAAAGGAATTTGGCTCTCATGATATGTTTATAGGAGAAATCGTAAAAGTTCATGTAGATGAAGAACTCATTGATGAGAAAGGTAAAATCTTATTAGAGGAGGCAAAACTTTTATGCTACAACCATGGTGAGTATTTTGGCATTAAAAGATATCCTCTAGGGAAATTTGGTTTTTCTATAATGAAACCAAAGACTAGAAAAAGAATAAATCGTGAAAAACGTAAGCCTCATATGAAAAAAAAGATTTAAAAGATGTGTTTTGAATTATATATTGTTATATTATGAATTGAGTGTTTATGTAATATTGTAATAACTTATTTTATTTATTCGATTTAATGAAATTAATGCAATCTTCGCAAACATAACCCCCTTTAAAAACTATATTGTGGTATATGTTACCACATAGGGAACAATTCTTTTTAATCATTTTCTACCTCCATTTTAACATCTTTTAAATCTTTAATCACAATTTAATCACTTTTTGGTCAAAAAACAAGATATAATACAATTGGATGTAGAAAAAACGTTTTTTATTGAAAAAAATGCAGAGTTTATTTGCAAAGGAGTTTTTATGTACCAGCATTTTAATTTTGAAAAGAGAGACAATTTGATCGTAGGATATAGTTTCCCTTGTGAAAACCCAAATCATGTCATGTGTATAATCCATGGCATTGGAGAACACGCGGGAAGATATGATCGAATGGCTGAAAAATTAAAACAAGAGAATATAGCAGTCCTTTCTATGGATCTTCGTGGACACGGAAAATCCAAAGGCGTTAGAGGCCATGCTGCACCTAGAAAGGAAATTTTAAAGGATATAGATGCCTTGCTTTCATATAGTCAGGAAATGTATCCTAATGTGCCAATTGTGCTTTATGGGCATAGTATGGGGGGAAATATTGTATTAGATTATAGGTCAAGAGGAGAAAAAAACAATCTACCTGTGGCATATATCGTATCTGCACCATGGATAGAACTTGTGAGGAAGGTTTCAACACCTCAGTACTATGCGGTTAAGGTTGCTTCTAAGTTTATGCCTCGCTTTACAATTAGTTCAGGATGTGTAGAGGAAGACTTGGGGAATTTAGAATATGTTAAACCATATAAGGAAAGCCCTTTAGTTCATGACAAAGTATCTTTGTTATGTGCATATGAAGGATTTAGCATAGGAAGGGCCTTGGCTTCCGGTACCCTTGAAAACAATGGTGGAAGTAAGGGGAAACCTTTTTTACTTATGCACGGGACAGCAGATAAAATATGTTCTATAGAAGGAACAAGGAGGCTTGCTAAGATGATGGAGTGTGACCAAAACTTCACTTATGTTGAATGGCCAGGACATTGTCATGAAATACATAATGGTGGAAAAGAAGCGACAGGAGATCAGGTAATTAAAAAAATAATTGAATTTGTGAAGAATGCATAACAAATAGATGAGGTAGTATCATGTTACAGAATAAAGAAAAAGAGTTAATGAGAGATTTTATGCCAGACAGACCGGAGGATGTATTTGAGTTCTTTGAGAAGTTCGATATATTGATGATGAGATACGATTCAGCCATTAGAGAAGTCAAGACAAAGCTGGAAATACTAAATGATGAATTATCATTAATTAGCTCCCAAAGTCCAATCTCATCGATTCAGTCCAGACGTAAAAAACCTATAAGTATCGCTGAAAAATTGACCAGACTAGGGAAAGAGGTTACCTTAGGCTCAATTATGGATAATTTAAATGACGTTGCAGGAGTAAGAGTTATTTGCTCTTTCGTTGATGATATATACAAGGTGGCAAAGATGCTTGCTCAACAAGACGACATTAAGGTGCTTGAAATAAAAGATTACATAAAGAATCCTAAACCTAATGGATATAGAAGCTTCCACATGATAGTTGAAGTCCCTGTATTCTTTTCAAATGTTAAGAAGCCTATGAGAGTAGAAGTTCAAATAAGAACCGTTGCCATGGATTTCTGGGCTAGTTTAGAGCATCAGATGAAGTATAAAAATGACATTGAAAACGCAGATGAAATAATGAAAGAACTTAAAGAGTGTGCTGATACAATTGCTAATACGGATCTTAAGATGCTAAAAATAAGAGAAAGAATAAGAGAAAGCAATCCAAACGAAGAAAATGATAAAAAATCCGACTGTTGCATTTAATTGCAGACAGTCGGATTTGATTTTATTTTTTATTGTGGGGCAGTTGAATTTTTTCCTTCTTTTGGGTTGACCCAAACTGTTTTATTATTATGAAATATTACCATACCAGGCTTTGCGCCAGCAGGTTTTTTTACATATTTACATAGGACATAGTCAACAGGAACGTTTTCTGATGAACGACCTTTGCTGTGGTATGCGGCGATTGCAGCAGCTTCGAAAATTGCTGTTTGTGTTATTTTCCTTCCTTCAGTAAGCAATATGGTATGGGAACCTGGAATATCCTTGGTGTGGAACCAATAGTCTTTATTGCCGGCCGTTTTTAGAGTCAAAATATCATTTTCTTTGTTATTTCGCCCAACCAAAACTTGAAAACCTTCAGAGGTTTCAAACTTAAGTGGTGACGGTTTGTATCTTTTTTCCTTATAGTTTGTTTTTCGCTTTCTAACATAGCCAGTTTCTATTAGTTCGGATCTTAATGCGTCTATTTCATCTATATTATCCGTATTTTCTAGATAGGAGAGAACCGATTCTAGATAGTTTATATCTGTATTGGTATCTTCAAGCTGTATTTGCTTTTCACGAATAGCAGTTTTTGATTTTCCATATTTTTTAAAGTAAACTTGTGCATTTTTTGCAGCTGAATAACGTGTATCTATTGGTATGATAACTGGAGTTCCATCATAGTAGTTTATTACTTCGACCGTTGACTGACCGGGTTTAACCATGTGGATGTTTGCTGTAAGGAGTTCACCAAAAAGTCTTAGCTCTTCAGAATTCTCAGCTTTTAAAATATCTTCACATAGTCGTTGCTTTTTTAGGTATATTTTTTCTAGGGCTGAATCTACAGTTTTTATGAGGTCACGTGATTTTTGCTTGACTCTATTAGACGAAGATTTGTGATCGAAAAAAAAGTCTAAACACTGGCTAAGATCATCAAAAGATTTTTCTTTACAAGCAGATTTATATTCACTTAAAGGAATGATATGAAATTCCTGTGGTGTTTCTTGCTCATCTAAATAGACAAAAGGCGTAATCTGTCTGTTTTCGATTAGATTAATAATTGACGATAGAAATAGCCATTTATCTTCTTTACATGCCATTTCCTCTGCAAAGGTTGGTGATATTCCTCCTACCTTGTTTAATAATAACTTAGGATTGTTCTCCATATCATCTAATTGTTTTTTAGTGATTGTTTTAAAGGGGATTTTACCCTGGGCTGGGGGATATTCATATAGTTTACCAGGCAGTATTTGTCTTATTCGATTTACATCAATTGAAATTCGCTTAATACTGTCTATTATTTTGCCTGTAGTCATATCTATTAGAACAATATTACTGTGTTTACCCATTATTTCAAAAATTAGTTTTTTTGAAACAGTAAAACCTAATTCATTAAGCGTTTCAAAGCAGATTTCTATGATTCTCTCAGAATCTTTTTGTTCTATAGAAATAATTCGACTGCCTTGTAAGTGTTTGCGAAGTAGCATACAAAAAGACAGTGGTACTGCAGGGTTAGCCGGTTGCTTTTCAATAAAATGAATTCGAGGGTGAGAACTTGCGACAGAGGCAAAAAGTTTATGGTTACCTCCTTTTGTGTGAATATGAAAAACCAGCTCGTCATTTTCGGGCTGATATATTTTTTCTATTTTTCCTAAATGTATTTTATCTTGCAATTCTTTTACCATTGCATAAGTTATGATTCCATCAAAAGCCATAATATCCATCCTTTCTATATTTTGTATTGTAACCCTTTTCTCTTTTAATTGTCAATGGCGGGGTAAAACACTATTTTACTGCTATATATTTACATGAAATGGAAGAGATGATATAATTAAAGTGTTATCATTAACGTAGAAAAAAAGAGGAGAGCAATTAGATGATAAAAAGTATGACAGGCTTCGGGAGAAGTGAATATACAGATGGGAAGAGGAACATAATAGTAGAGATTAAATCTGTAAACCACAGATACTCTGATATTAATATTAAGCTTCCAAGAAGATACTCATTTGTTGAAGACAAGGTTAAAAATGCAGTAAAAGAAAAGTTAAGAAGAGGTAAGGTTGATGTTTCTATTATTATTGAAAATATAACAGAAAATGATGTAAACATTAAGCTTAATACTATGGTAGCCCAACAGTATTACGACAATTTGAGAGAACTCCAAAAGAATTTTGACGTCTCTGGTGATATTACTTTACAATTTCTTTCGACTTTTCCGGATGTGATTAAAGCAATCCCTGATGTTGAAGATGAAGAGGAGATAACTAATAGTATCCTAATTCCAGTAAAGCAGGCCGCATCTAACCTGGAGAGCATGAGAGCAATAGAAGGGGAAAAGCTAGCTAAAGATTTGATAATGAGAGGCGATTTAATTAAGTCATTAGTGGATAAAATAGAAGAAAGGTCACCTTTAGTAACTGTGGCTTATACAGAAAAATTAAGAGAAAGAATAAAAGAGCTAATAGGTGGGACTGTTACTATACCTGAAGATAGGATTTTAATTGAAGCTGCTATCTTTGCAGATAAGTGTAGTATCACTGAAGAGCTGACTAGGTTAAATAGCCATATGGATCAGCTAAAAGATATAATCACGAAAAGCAATCAACCAGATGGTAAAAAACTGGATTTCTTGGTACAAGAAATGAATAGAGAAGCAAATACTATAGGTTCTAAGGCTAATGATATAACTATTACCAATTTAATGCTTGAAATAAAAAGTGAAATAGAGAAAATCAGGGAACAAGTACAAAATATCGAATAATCCAATTGAAGTTTTTGCTTGATTATGATAAAATAATTACTCATATATAGAGAGATTAGGAGTAGAAAATGGATCAAAATCTAGAACATACAGGCAAACTTTTTATAATTTCTGGCCCATCCGGCGCTGGAAAGGGGACTATTTGTAAAAGACTTATTGAAGATACTGACATAGAGCTTTCAGTTTCTATGACAACAAGAAATCCAAGACCGGGAGAAATTGAAGGTGTAAGCTATTATTTTACCACTAAAGAGAATTTCCAAAAGGAAATCAAAGAAGGTGGTTTTTTAGAACATGCAGAGGTATACGGTAATTATTATGGGACACCTAAAAAGAAGGTAATAGAAAAGCTCAGCCAAGGAATTGATGTTGTTTTAGAAATAGATATTCAGGGAGCTTTAAAAGTTAAAGAAGCATACCCTAATGGGATTTTTATTTTTATTTTACCGCCATCTATGACAGAACTGAGAAAGAGAATTACAGGAAGAGGGTCTGAAACTGAAGAAGCTATAAATATGAGATTGGGAGAAACCCTAAAAGAAGTTTCATACATAGATAAATATGATTATTGTGTTGTCAATGGTGAACTTATGGAAGCTGTAAATAGAGTTAAAGCTATACTAATTGCTGAACATTCAAGGGTGTCTAAAAATGTTTATAAGCTTATAGAACAGTATAAGGAGGAGTTTTAATGTTATATCCATCAATTAATGAGATTAGAAAAAAAGCTGATAGTAGATATACAATTGTTATCTTAGCAGCGAAAAGAGCTAGAGATATTATCGAAGGAAAGCCTATTTTAACAGAAGTAGACATCGATAAACCAGTATCAGTTGCTGCAAACGAAATTGCAGAAGATTTGATTACTTATACTAGAGATGCAAAATAAATTTTTAAGAGACAGCCATTTTGGCTGTCTTAACTTTTGTGAAAAAAAGTCGAAACAAGTCGAAAAATATTATTTTATGTAATATTTTGGGCGGAAATGACGAAATCTTTTGAAACTTTTACAATCGTATTTATAGTAAAATTAAATTAAACATAGTTTTGAATAAATATGAAAGGAAGTAGAGGAAAAAGATATGTCAGAAAAGTTCATTCCCGTTATAACAAAATATTTTAGTATGAAGATTAAGGTAGATGATATTTTTAGGATAGAACAAGAATCCAGAAAACTAGTTATTAGAACCGAAGATCATTATTATTCATATTATCAAAAACCTGCTGATATTAAACACTTATTAGGCAATCAATTTTATTGGTGCATGAAGCACATGGTAATCAATTTAGATAAGGTTGATGAAATCTCGGATGGTGTTGTTTACTTTGTAAACGGTGATGAATTACCCTTATCTAGAGAGTGTTATGCTAAAGTAAAGCAAACATATAACGCATTTATTAAAAAAATCTTGAATTGTGATATAAAAAAGTAGAAAGTACTTGCAATTTCAATGATTTTAGTATATAGTATTTGTTGGTTTCGCCAATAGGGCGAAAACTAAATATAAGTTAAATATACACACCGAATTATCCACATAGTGGTGCCTAAATATTGGTTCTATGTGAAGAAGATTACGGTGGAAGTAAAAACCAGGAGGAAAAAAATGGCAGTAATTTCAATGAAACAATTACTAGAAGCTGGTGTACATTTCGGACACCAAACAAGAAGATGGAACCCTAAAATGGCTCCATACATTTTTACAGAAAGAAACGGAATCTATATTATAGATTTACAGAAGACTGTAAAGAAAATTGATGAAGCTTATAATTTTATGAAGGAAGTAGGAGCATCCGGCAAACCAGTTCTTTTTGTAGGTACTAAGAAGCAAGCTCAGGCTGCAATTGTTGATGAAGCTAAGAGATGTGGAATGTACTATGTAAGTGAAAGATGGTTAGGCGGAATGTTGACTAACTATAAGACAATCAGCGGAAGAATTAAAAGACTTAATGACATTAAGAGAATGGAAGAAGATGGAACATTCGAAAAGCTTTCTAAAAAAGAAGTTATTAAGCTTAGAGCTGAATTAGAAAAATTAGAAAAGTTCTTAGGTGGAATTAAAGACATGAAAGGAATGCCAGGAGCATTATTCATTGTTGACCCTAAGAAAGAAAGAATCGCAGTAAAAGAAGCAAGAATTCTTGGAATTCCAATTGTAGGTATTGTTGATACTAACTGTGACCCAGATGATGTAGACTATATCATTCCAGCTAATGATGATGCTATTAGAGCAGTAAAACTAATTGCAGGAAGAATGGCTGATGCGGTTATCGAAGCAAATCAGGGCGAAAGCTTTGACGAGGGTCCAGCAGAAGAAGCTGCTGAAGAAGAAGTTGTTACTGAAGAAGTAGCTGAATAATAATATTCAAGGAGGACAAGACAATGGCTGTAACTGCACAATTAGTTAAAGAATTACGTGAAATGACTGGAGCAGGAATGATGGACTGCAAAAAGGCATTGGTTGAAACAGATGGAGACATCGAAAAGGCAGTAGACCTTTTAAGAGAAAAGGGACTATCAAAGGCTGCAAAAAAAGCTGGAAGAATTGCTGCTGAAGGTCTTGTAAGAGTTGCTTTTGATGAAGCTCATAAAGTTGCATCAGTTATTGAAGTTAACTCAGAAACTGACTTTGTAGCTAAGAATCCTGAATTCATCGAATTCGTAGAAAAGTTAGCTGATATGGCTTTAGTAGCAGAAGATTCTGCAATCGAAAGCTTTATGGGACTTGCTTATGATGGCGAAGGAACAGTTCAGGATGCTTTAAATTCAAAAATTGCTAAAATCGGCGAGAATATGAATGTTAGAAGATTTGCAAAGAAGGCAACACCAGGCGTTGTTTATAGCGGATATGTTCATGGTGCTGGATCTATTGGTGTAATTATCGGTATAGAAACAGAAGCAACTGCTGAAGAAATTGAAACTGTAGGAAAAGATGTTGCTATGCAGGTTGCATCAATGAATCCTAAGTTTGTTGATGACTCACAAGTTGACCAAGCTTGGTTAGAATCAGAAAAAGAAATTGCTAGACAACAGTTACTTAACGAGGGTAAGCCTGAAGCAATGCTTGAAAGAATTATCCCAGGAAAAGTAAAAGCTATTCTTAAGGAAGTTTGCCTAGTTGACCAGAAATTCGTTAAAAACGGAGACATTACAGTAAAACAATATGTAGATGAAGTTGCCAAAGAAGTTGGTAAATCAATGAAAGTTGTTGAAATGGTAAGATTTGAGGTTGGAGAAGGTATCGAAAAGAAAGAAGAAAACTTTGCAGAAGAAGTTGCAAAGCAGATGAATGCCTAATCAGGCGCTGAATGCCAAACAAAAATCTTAAAAATATATTAAGTCAACACCAAAAAACCTCTAATACCTGTAAATACAGGATGTTAGAGGTTTTTTAGCGTGGAATTTACCAATGATTTATGAATCAGAATTGACCTATTTAGTATAGCTTGTCTACCTATGTATTGTCGAAATATTGTTGATTTTGTTTAAATACTGTGATACGATATGCACGTACAAAGGATTTGGAGTGCAAAAGCAACAATTTAATATATTTTGAGGATAACTAACGGAAGTGGGGTGAGAGTCTCCGACTGTTTCTCAGCAACCGTAATGCCTGCATTGACAGGATAAGGCGGGAGACGAGTTATTGCTTATATGTAATATTCTCTGAGACAGGGTAAGCATTTAATTAAAAAGGTAAGCGGGAACATAAGGGATTTCATATTAGAGTGGTATGTAAGCTTGTCAAGCGGCACTTTTTAGAATGGAATATTTAGATAAAAACTCAAGGACTGTCACAGCGGCAGTCCTTTTTTGTTGACTTCTTACTTTGTCTAAGGGTGTTACAGGACAATCAAAACAATTAAGAATTAAAATTAAGGGGAAAGGAAAAGAAGATGATGAATAAAAACATACTTTTTAATGATTTATCACACCGCAAGGTGTGGATTCCGTGTCACTGGGATGAGGAGGGTAAAATAACCCTTTAACTGCTTCTAAATAATGAGGTAAAACAATTTATTCCAGCATTTTATGCAAAGAATTCAAAACTTGGGGCTTTTGATGAAAATAAGCTTTTAGAAATCGAATTTTCTGTATTGCGTCATATGCTCATTGATCTTTCTGATGAAGTCTGTGGAATAGTACTTGAGGCCTTTGATGATAATATTGCCCTTGACAGGATAATGCTGATGGAATTTGATTCACATACAAAGGGGATGAGTGTAGAGCGAAATCGCAGCACAAAGAGTGTTAGACTTATGGTACCCAAAAGTTTGCCTAATGGCTTAAAAGAAAAAGTGAAAAGTTTTCTTGAAAGAGAGATAGGCGTTAATGGAGCCTGGATTCTTCTTGCAAAATCTGAAAGTGAGGGAAACCCTTACTTGTTGTTTTTGATTGATTTCTTTGGGAATATAGTATTGATAAAATTAAATTTAAATTGATGATTGCTTTACATTTTATATAGGTAGATATATAATCTAACTAAATTGGGAAGGCTATTTTGCAGCATTTGCATCCTCTCCTATGTCTAACTTTATCTGACTATAGTTGAGGGCCTAAATAAATAATAGTTTTAAGGTGATATGGATGAAAAAAATCAATTCAATAGACGAAGTGAAAACAGCTATAACTGGTAAGGAATTTGTTATAATATATGTCAGCATGCCTCTATGTTCAGTATGCCATGCAGATAAGCCAAGGGTAGATAAACTTGCATCACAATACGGAATAGAGTGTATAGAAATTGATGGGGAGGAAATGGCTGAAGCAAGAGGCTATTTTAACTTATTTACAGCCCCTGTAGTTTTGATTTACTTCGATGGACGAGAATTTCATCGGCAAGCAAGAATCATTGATTTTGCAGAGTTAGAATATAGACTTGCTCAGTTTAGTCAAGTTGAACATTAAAAAAATATTTGTTAATGTGATATAGCAAGTATATAACAGGATAGAGTTGCTTTTTATTTTTAATATGATAGAATAATATTAATAAGAAAAAGAACCGTCTATAGAGAAGGGCTTTTATATCTCATCAAAGGATGTTTTATGGAAAGTCCTTCTTTTTATTATATATTGTATGTATTTCATAATCGATATTTTTGCTATATCACGTAAAATTTTAGGGTTTTACGATATAGAACATATTTTAAGAATTTAGGAGGAAGAAATGGATATTATTACAGTGGAGAAGCGAGAAAATGGAGCAAAGGCAAAGCAGTTAAGAAGAGCTGGTATTGTACCATGCTGTGTTTATGGTGGAGCACTGCCAGATTCGCTTTCCCTCCAGATGGATTTAGGCACAGCAGAAAAGATTTTTAGAGAGAAGAGGGAAGGAAGTAAGGTAAAGCTTAAGGTTGGTGAAGAAATTATTCCGGCTCAGATAAAAGAATTATCACGAAACATCGTAAATAATGATATTATACATCTTAGTTTCCAAGGGTTAAAGGCTGACCAAAAAGTAAACAGTGTTGCTCATGTATTTTTAAAGAATATGGATAAAGTGTCGGGAATGTTAGAAAGAATGCTTATGGAAATTCCTTTTGCTTCATTGCCTAAGGACATGATAGACACAGTTACCGTAGATCTTGAAGATATGCCGGTTGGTACTATTATAACAGTCAAAGACATACCAGAATTTTTAGATGAAAACATCGAATTACAAGTTGATAAAGAAAGTATAGTACTTAGAATTCACGAACAATAAACATTATATAACCAAAATATTCTAAAAAACATTGGAATTTAAAGGAATTTCTAAAAATTGGACTATTGACCTAATGTCTCCTTCTTTGTAAAATGGCACATGTGTGTTAGAAATTTTATGAAGATAGGTGGTATTATGAAAAACATTAAAGCGTTAGTTAAATTTTTACCAGTGTTAGTTATGGCAGTGCTGATGATAAGTGGAGTTGATGCACTAATGGCCGCACCTGCTGCAGCTATTAGTGCTATTATTGTAGCTATGATTACAGAAAAACTAAGTTTTCAGCAGTGCCTTGACGCAGCAATGGGTAGTATAAGTAAAATAGCAATTGCACTTTTTATTTTGATGTTTGCATATGCTATGGCAAGTGCCTTTATGGCAACAGGTGTAGGAGCCTCAATCGTAAATGTAGCCCTAAAGCTTGGAGTTACAGGCAAAACGGTAGCTGTGGTAGGAATCGTGGTTACAGCAATTTTGTCAGTTGCTACAGGCACATCATGGGGTACTTTTGCTGCATGCGCTCCTATTTTTTTATGGTTAAATCATATTGTTGGCGGAGATATTCTTCTGACAACAGCCTCAATTGCAGGGGGTGCATGTTTTGGAGACAGTATTGGATTGATTTCAGATACTGTAGTTGTAAGTTCAGGAATCCAAGGAGTAAAAGTAACAGACAGAATAAGACACCAGGGCATTTGGTCAATCATTTGCCTCATAATAGCAGTTATAATAATTGCTATAACTGGATTTACTATGAACCTCCCAGAGGAAGTGACAAACGGGGCTGTGGCAATAGATGCAATACCAGATGAGGTCTGGGAATTCTTATCGGCAGAAAGACCGGCAGCAGTTGACCTTTTAAATCAGGTAAAAGAAGGAGTGCCTGTTTATATGGTAATTCCTCTAGTAATTGTTATCAGTTTAGCGATAATGGGACTCTCAACTTTTATTTGCCTCGGGGCCGGAATTGTGTCAGCCTATGTTTTTGGTACAATTGCAGGAACTGTGGGAAGTTTTGGTCAGTATGTATTATTAATCCAAGACGGATTCTCAGAGGCTGGCTCATGGGTAATTGTAATGATGATGTGGATTGCGGCCTTTGGTGGAATAATGGGGAAAATAGATGCTTTTAAACCTCTAACAGTATTTGTCGTTAGAGTCTCCAAAAAAGTTAGACATTTAATGACCTTGAATGCACTTTTAGCACTTTTTGGAAATGCGTGTTTTGCAGATGAAATGGCCCAGATAGTTACTGTTGGACCCGTGATTCGTAACAATGTTGAAGAAAATGTCATTGCCAGCGAAGATGATATGTATAAACTAAAACTAAGAACTGCAACATTTTGTGATGGGTTAGGGGTATTCGGATCCCAACTGATTCCTTGGCATGTATATTTGTCTTTTTACGTCAGTATTGCGTCAGCTGTGTACCCGTTGCATAAGTTTGTGGCTATGGATTTAATAAGATATAATTTTTTGGCTATGATTGCAGTGTTTTCCTTGATACTTCTGACATTTACAGGGTTTGACAGGTTTATCCCAAGATTTAGAATGCCCCAGGAACCAGAAGTAAAGTTAAAAAAATAACAAAAAATCTCTTGAGTTTGTCCATAAAATAGTTTAAAATATTAGACGTTGAGTTAGAAGATTATATAAAAAGCTTACAGTGACAGTGTTTTGCGCTGATTCGTTTTTTTATCTTCTATTCTTCAAAATAAAATATTGCGCTATACCACTGTTTAAGGTGGAGGGCAGCAGGAGGTAATTTAATATGAACAGAAAAAAAATGGACGTTAATGTTATGGCACAGATGTCTCTACTTTGTGCGATTATGCTTGTAATGGCATTTACCCCTTTAGGGTATATACCTTTGCCATTTATGAAAGCAACAACGATGCACATTCCTGTAATCATCGGTGCATGTCTTTTAGGACCAAAGATGGGAGCAGTTCTTGGCGGACTGTTTGGCATTACCAGTATTATCAAGGCTACAATTGAGCCTATGATAACTTCTTTTGTATTCACCCCATTTTATAGCTTTAACGAACAGTTCCATGGTGGTTTCAACAGCATAATTGTTGCAGTTGTTCCCAGAGTATTGATAGGTGTAGTTGCAGGACTTGTCTTTAAATGGTTGATGAAGGCCATAAAAAACGAAAGTTTATCTTTAGCACTTGCTGGTTTTATTGGATCAATGGTAAACACTATAGGTGTTATGGGTCTAATATACGTTTTATTTGGAAATCAGTATGCAGCAGCTATAGGTAAAGATACTGGTCTATTATTTAAACTGATAATGAGTGTTGTAGGGGTTAACGGTGTTCCTGAAGCAATTATTGCGGCAATTATAACAGTTGCTGTTGGCAAGGCTCTAAGAGTAGTTCTTAAAAAAAGTGTAAAAAGTTCGAAAAATAAAACCGTAAACATGGCATAAACTATAAATATTCAGACAGCTTATAATGAGATTTTATAGGCTGTCTTTTTTATGGCTCTGTGGTTTCACACCTGGCTCTGTGATTTCGCATCTAGGCTCTGTGATTTCACATCTAGGCTCTGTGATTTAGGCGCAGAACCCACGATTTATCACAAAGTAGCAATTCGGTGCGAATCTGGGATAAAAATTTATCCCAGACAGCCGAATAATCGTAAAAGTGTGATAAAATATGTCATATATTACCATAAAATACAATAAAATGGAATAGGAACGAAGATTATTATCCCAAATGTAGACAGAATGTTTGATTTGGGATAAATATTTATCCCAAAAAACCGTGAAAGTAGAGCTTTGTGATAAAACCTAGATAAATTCAACAACCTAAAGGGAAATCCAACAAGCTAGAC
>JAWRJF010000038.1:0-9042 GCA_040307645.1 Anaerovoracaceae bacterium
GCTACATCTATTTCGAGGCTCCTGAACATGAGCAGAACTTTTCCACCCTTATTGAGTTCATCAATGCCTCTGAGGTGCGGGAAGATGATGAGGACTTTAAAAATCCTGTGGACTTAATGTTTGATGCCTTAGAAGAAAAAGACCCACAGCATTTTGCTTTAAGGCAGTATAAAAAGTACAAATTAGCAGCAGGAGTAATAGAATTAAGGAGAACACTTAATCACTGTTTTAGTGAAATATGTACTTCTTAATTCTTTTTTATTTGAGAAATTAAGGGAAAGGGGGTAAAAATGAGGAATTTTGAAAAGGTAACAGCACTCTATGAGAGATTAAGTCGTGATGATGAGCTTCAAGGAGAAAGTAACTCAATCGTCAATCAAAAGAAAATCCTTGAAGAATATGCAAGCAAAAATAATCTATTCAACATCATACATTTTACAGATGACGGAATAAGCGGAACCCAGTTTGATAGACCGGGCTTTATGGCAATGATGAACGGAGTAAACAGTGGAAACATCGGTTGTATCATCGTAAAAGATATGAGTAGACTCGGCAGAGATTATCTTAAAGTCGGGCAATGTATGGAGATATTCAGACAAAAGGGCGTAAGACTAATCGCTATCAATGATAATGTAGACAGCTTTTACAGAGAAGATGATTTTACCCCTTTTAGAAATATTATGAATGAATGGTATGCAAGAGATACATCAAGAAAAATACAATCTACTTTCAAATCAAAAGGAGAAAGTGGAAAGCATACCGCAAGTTCTCCACCTTATGGCTATATCAAAGATGAAAAAGATAAAGATAAGTGGATTGTAGATGAAAAAGCAGCTGAGATAGTAAGACGAATATTCTCTCTTACAATGGACGGAGCAGGACCATACAGAATAGCAAAAATATTGGAAGCAGAAAAAATTGATATACCCGCCTATCATCAACAAAAATTAGGATATGGACTACATCAAAGCAAAAATTTTGAACATCCTTATCGTTGGTGCAGCTCTACAATTGCAAGTATTTTAAAGAAAAAGGAATACTTAGGTCATACAGTCAACTTCAAAACAAGGAAGCATTTCAAGGATAAGAAAAGTAAATATGTATCCGAAGATAACTGGCTGATATTTGAAAATACCCACGAAGCAATCATAGACAAAGAAACCTTTGATAATGTTCAAAGAATACGAGGAAATGTCAAAAGGTATCCTGATGGTTGGGGCGAATACCATCCGCTGACAGGACTAATGTATTGTGCTGATTGTGGAAGCAAGATGTATGTTCACAGAACAAGTAATTACAAGAATATCCCATACTATGTTTGTAGCAATTACAAGAAAGTACCTTGTGGAACACTTTGTACCTCAGCTCACAGGATAAAAGCAGAAGCAGTATTAAATCTTATACAGGAAACACTAAAAGACATTAAAAAGTATCTTGATGAAGATAATGAAGCCTTTATCCGTTCTATTCAAAATGAAATGGAAGAAAAGGAAAAAGTGGAGATTGAACGGCAAAGAGCAAGGCTCATTGATAATAAGGCAAGGATACAAGAGTTAGAAAGACTTATGTGTCGTATTTACGAAGATATGATACTTGAAAAAATACCAAGTAGTAGATACGAGATACTTAATAGCCAATATGAAACAGAGCAAAGAGCTTTAAGCAAAGAGATTAAAGATTTAGAACTTACAATATCAAGATATGAAAAGGAAACAGACAGAGCAAGAAAATTCATATCTCTTATCAATCGCTATGAAAACTTTGATGAACTGGGGGCGACAATGATAAATGAGTTTGTAGAGAAGATTATCATTCACGAAAGGGATAGGAAAGGCAGTCAAAACTCAAAACAGAAGATAGAGATATATTTCAACTTTATCGGAAATTATGAACCGCCAAAAGAAAAATTAACCGAAGAAGAACGATTAAAATTTGAGGAAGAAGAGAGAAAAATCAATGAAAGAAAGGATAAACTCCATCAAAATTATTTGAAGCGTAAAGCAAATGGCAAGCAACAAGAATATGAGGAAAAGTATAAGTTAAGGAGAGAGGAGAAAAAACAGGATAAGCTAAAAGTTTTGTAGAGAGTAGGAATATCACCAATAGACCATGATAAAGCTAAAATCACTGAACTTAAATCGTAATTTCATATGATTATTATACAAATATAGAAATTAGAAAATAAATTGCAAATACAGACAATATAAATAGAAAAAATTGAATAATTTGACAAATTTAAAAACATATGGTTAAATAAAATTAACCAAACGAAAGAGGACAAATAATGAAAAATAGAATTGAAAGTTATAGAAAACCTTTAGGCTTATCACAACACAGACTAGGTAAAAAGGTTGGAGTATCAAGAACAAGCATTAATCATATAGAAACAGAAAAAACAATACCAAGTCTAAAATTGGCGAATGAAATAGCGGTTGCGTTAAATACATGCATGTATAAGATTTTTGATTTAGATGGTGAGGAAACTTATTGTTGTAAAAATTGCAATTGCAACAGCGAGTCAAGTAGAACCTGATTTGAATAAAAAAATGGAGGTTTGCAAATGAACTATCAGAATCCTCAGAGGTACAGAAATGGAGATAAAGATTTCTTACTTACTAAAAACAAACAGAGAAACGACCTATCCTAATATTTCCGAAAACGAAGGAGGAATTTAATTATGAAAAAAATGATGTCATTAGTTTTAGTTTTTATATTAATAATGAGTATGAGTGTTAGTGCATTTGCAGCCGTAGACAATAATTTAGAACAAAACTTGGAGGAATTTGATATTGCTTTTGCGGCTGCCGTTAAATTGAATTCAGATAATCAGGAAGATGATATTCTCCCAAACGGGTCAAAGGTTAAAAATATAATTCCTTTGTATGATAACAATGAGAATTTAAGAGCTTTTTATATTACTTTTAGTCCCACAGGCTATGCTGTTGTTAATAACAACAAATTGAATCCGTCCTTGATTGAGTATGGACGAGGGGATAAAAAAGATATTGAAAAAATAGTTAATAGTAATCAAAAAATAATTTATAATAATCCAGTTGATGTATATTCCAATAATTATTTTGAAAGAAGTTCAAAAAGTGGAAAAAATCTTTATGATTTTTATCCAGAACTATTGCAACCAGATTTAGAATTACAAAATGAAATTTCTATATTAAAATCAGAAATGATGAAAAATAATATAACTACCAGAGGAGATGGAGATTATGGATTTATTGATTGGGGCAGTATGCCATCAGGATCATATTCATCTAAAACAATAACAAATGCATCTTCAACAAGCTGGATAACCACATCTGATACATCGCACTTAGCTGATAATCATTGTGGAGCTACAGCGAGCACAAACATAGCTCTTTATTACGCTAATCGAGGATATAGCAACTTAAAAATTAACAATAGTAAAATAGATACTTTTAAAGCGGTTCATAAAATAATTGGAAATGGACCAGTTATGATGATTGCTGGGGGAACAAAGCAATATTTCCAAGACAGAGGATACTCTCTATCGTCATCTTCTGTAAGTGATTTTTCGGGTATTAAATCGGCAGCTGATAACAATCAAATACAAGGGATTCTATTAGCAGATGGTATTGTTAGTTGGCATTGGATACTTGCAGTAGGCTATAGACAGTATAATAGTGGTGGAAATTATATGAGAATAGTGAATGGATGGGATAATACCATTGATGTATTTTATAAAATTAATTCTGGCTCTGCATGGATTTCAGCAACAAAATATTGGGTAAATTAGATGAGCACACATAAAAAAAATATAAGTTCAATTATTCAAGCCTTGTTGTGGCTCTTTATATATGTGATTTTTAGCTTAGTGGATAATTCACATTATTTGTTTAAGTGGATAGCTCATAATAAGGTTATTTACATTGCAGTGGCATTAATTGCAATTTTGATAACTTTTTTTAGAAAAAATATAGGATATTCCATAACTTTAGGAAATATTTGTGGTTTATTTTTAGGGTGTTTTATAGGTGATTATATTCAAAATCAGTCTATGCTTAGGGTTACTGAAGATATGAGTTCACAAACAAAATATGAACTAAGTAAGCATTATGGCGTTTTTATATGGATATGCTGTATTCTTATATCGATATTAATCTCATTGATTATAGAACTAGTAAAAAAAAATAGGGCCAAATGTATCTTAAAGTAAATGGGAAATTCACAACATCAGTATGATATATTGATAATATAACTGGCTTTTGTATTAGGGATTATTTTGCCAAATTTGTATAATGTGAAAATAAAGAAGATAAAGATTGAAAAAGTAAAGTAATTCACTTAAAACCAAGAAACCATAATATAGCAATTCAAGAAACAGTAAATCAAATCGGTTTACTGTTTTTTCTTTGCTTAAAATTAGAAAGAGAGGAAAAGAGAAAATGAAAAACATTGAAGAAAAAATCCTAATGGCAGAAGAAGAAATCAAGCAGTTACAAAACAAAAGAAAAAAGCTAATTAGTCAGCATGAAAAAGAAACCAAGAAAAAGAGTAGGTGGAAAATAAAATCAAGAAATTAAGACAAAAAAATGAGATTCCACACCAAAATTATAAGGCAAATGTAAAGAGCATGTAATATCTTCGTTAGATGTAAATATATTCTGAATGAAACACCAATCAAAGTGATATAATTGTTATATGAATACTATCTAGAAAAGATGGTTAGAATGGCATTAAATTATAAAACATTTTGGATATATCTTGCAGATAGTTTTACAGAAAACAAATGTAATAGCTGTAGCAGGATTGCCTACAAATGTTATGGTGCAAATGGGAAAAAACAAGCCTGTTACAGTAAAATTTCGAAAGTATATGCAAGGAACTCGATTGCACTCCAAATGATCTATTCTCTTTTGATGAAGCAGAAAAAGAACTTGAATAAAGAAGGTGAATGAAATGGAAATAGTTATTATACATGGGCAAAGTCATAAAGGGTCAACTTACCACATAGCAAATAATTTAGCACAAAAAGTTGGTGGGAATATAAAAGAATTTTTCTTGCCAAAGGATTTTAATGAGTTTTGCATTGGTTGTACTAAATGTTTTTTAGAATCAGAAAATAAATGTCCACATTTTGAAAAACTCAAAGCTATCACTGAAACAATAGACAAAGCAAATTTAATTATATTGGCAAGCCCTGTATATGTAATGCATTCAACAGGAGCTATGAAAGCTTTTTTGGATCATTATGGATATAGATGGATGGCACATAGACCAGAAAAAGCTATGTTTTACAAGCAGGGCGTCTGTATATCTACAGCAGCAGGAATTGGAATGAAATCAGCAATCAAAGATATGAAAGACAGTATGTTTTTCTGGGGCATTCCCCAAATTTATAAATACGGAAAAGCAGTTTCAGCTGCAAATTGGAAAGAGGTAAGTGAAAAAAATAAAAAATCTATTGATGCTTCATTGTCTGCCATTGCAGAAAAAATTAAGAAAAACTATGGTAAAGAAAAAGTTGGAATAAAAACGAAAGTGGTATTTAATGTAATGCGTCTTTTCCAAAAGAAGGGATTTAATAAAACAGATATGCAGTATTGGGCTGATAATGGGTGGCTTGATAAAAATCGTCCATGGAAGTAGAAACTTAAAATGATAGAGGTTAAATAAAGAAAATAAATTAGAAAATATAGCAAACTAAAATAATAGATGAAATTAGAAAAGGGAAAATATATGAAAAAATTATATGAGTTAAGTGAAGAAAGAGCAACGGAACTTTTTAAATATCCAGAAACTTTTTATGGACTTATTTTTGATGAAACACTATCAACTTTTAAATATATTCTAGGACTTATTTGTTTCTATTTATTTTTCGGATTATTTGTGTTTACTGTTCCAACAATATGCTTATGGGCAGCATTATGGAGGTTTTAATATGGATTTAGTAAAGAATAATTTTATATTAGGAAAAATTAATTTTGACAACATATTTTCTAAAATCCTCTATAATACCCATATTCCTTTACTGATTTTCATGATTGGTTTAACGGTATTTCTATTCTATAACTATCTAAGACATCATAAATCAAACATTAACCGCTTCCATACCAACACTCATCAAGTGATGCTTATAGTTTTAATAATTAGCTGGACACAGATATTTCTCATGAGCTTATCCATACAACCAAGAGTTGGAATATTAACAGATTTGTTGTATTTTGTTATAACTCTATTTACAATATATAAACTTTATCGAGGATATGCTAAATATAGCGATTCGATTTATGATGAATCCACAAAACAAGATACAAATCAATTGGAAAATAGTATATCTAAATTGGCGCTAGTTGCTCCGTTTTTAATTTTAGTAAAACAAATAATTCAAGCATTTTCTTCGGATACGGTAACAGTAGAATATGTAAGGGGATTTATATGTGCAATCTTTTTATTCGCAATTCCGTATCTGCTATGTATTTTCGGAGATGAAGTATCTAAAAATATATTGGCAAGCCATTTAAAATATTATTATTTTAGAAAATATCCAGAAGCTTTTAGAAAACAAATAGGGCTTAGTAAAGAAACATTCTATGGATTAAGTTATAGAGAATAAAATGAAATTCAAAGTTTGGGCATTGGAAAGTCTTATTTGAAAAAATCTAAGAAGGATACTTCTTATAGTTTGTTAGATAAAGATAAATAAATGAAAAGCTAGAGAGAGTTTGTAATGTTAATGATTGGAGATGTGCATACAATGAATGGAGTAATTTTATATCAGTCTAAATATGGGGCGACAAAGAAATATGCTAATTGGATTTCAGAAGAAACAGGATTTAAATGTATTGAAACAAAAAAAGCTGATATCAAAGAAGTTGAAAAGAAAGATGTCATCGTTCTTGGTGGTGGCATATATGCATCGGGAATTGCAGGGCTATCATTTCTTAAGAAAAATATCGATAGACTTAAAGGGAAAAAGATAATTGTATTTTGCTGTATGGCATCTCCTTATGAAGAAAATGGATTTAAAGAAATAGTTAAATATAATTTGAAAGATAAACTATCGGATATACCATGCTTTTATTGCAGAGGTACATTTGATATGGATTCGATGTCTTTTATAGATAGAACACTTTGTAATGTATTAAGAAAATCGATAGAAAAGAAAGACCCTAGAGAATACGTTAATTGGGAGAAAGCATTGGTGGAAGCGGGGGAAGAAAAATGTGACTGGACAGATAAAATCTATGTCAAACCAATCATTCAAGCGATAAATCTATAGTGTTTATTTGGGAGGAAACATCGTGGTTAAAAAGATTATTTTTGCCTTAATAGCTGTTATTTCTGTTATTTGTATTTTTGTAATAGGATTTAGAATTTATTGGCAAATAAAAAGTTCAACAGATTTGCTTAATAAGCTTGATACCGATTTTGAAAAAGAAAGAGGAGAGAAAGAAGCAATTTTGTTAATTGAAAGTTCTGATTCGAGTAAAAGTCATATTGTTACCAATAAAATGGAAGAAAATCAACCAATTATGCTTGCGTCTGTTACTAAACTATATACACATTCTGTCATTTATTCCATGGTGGATGAAGGGCTTATTGATCTTCAAAACCCGATATCCTATTATCTAGAAGAGTCAAAATGGAAAGGAATCAATGTTGTTTCTGGAATTGATTATAGTGATAAAATTACAGTTAAAATGTTACTTGATCAAAACTCCGGTATAGTTGATTACGAAACAGATTTTAAAAAAGATGAATCAATTATAGAGAAAGCGAAAAGAGAAGATTTTTCTCTTTCAGAATTGGAAGCAATTGGACTTACAAAGAAGCTTGAGGGGCGATTTAAGCCGGGCGAAAACAAAGGATATTACTCTAATCTTAATGCTATTTTGCTGGGATTGATTGCAGAAAAAGTATCTGGAGAGCCACTAGTTAATTTATATGAAAAATATATTTTTAAACCGTTAAAGTTATCAAATACTATGGTGATTTCAGTGGATAACAGTGTAGTACCTTATTTAAAAAGTCAAAAAGCAAGTAGATATCTATATGCTTCGTCAGCTGTAGCGGCAGGAGGATTAGTTTCAAATGTTCGAGAACTGATGATTTTTTTGAAAGCATTTAATCAAGGTGTTTTATTTCAAAAATCACATCTAACTGATTCTGATTTTAACAACATTCAATTCTTTCCATTAAAATACGGAGCAGGTATGATGTCTGTAGAGATGCCTTTTATCCTGTCTCCATTATATGATGCGCCACAAATTTTGGGACATTCCGGTATGTCAGGCAGTTTTGCTTTTTACTGTCCATCAAAAGACTTATATATAGTAGGGAGCTTGAATGAATATGAAGCAAATCCTTATTCATGGATATATAAATATTTAAATGCGATGAAGTAATTACAATAGGAATTGGTTTCTGTGTTTGAATGAAAATCTAAGATATTGATAATGTAGCAATAGAATTTGGTGAGGATGCAGCATTACTAACAAAATGAAAAATATAACTAAGGATTAGTTTCAATCCAAAATGTTAAGAAGCAATTTCACAAATAGTGGAGTTGCTTTTTCTGTGCTTAAAATTTGAAAGGTGATGATTTTTATGGACAATAAAACAAAATTAGAAAAGGTAAAAACAGAAATTGCAGAGCTTGAAGAAGAAAAAGAAAGATATGAAATTCAGTTACGACAATTAAAAAATAGAGAAAAAATGTTAATCAAATTATCAAATAATAAAGAGAGAACAAGAAGAAATCATAGGCTCATACAAAGAGGCTTGATAGTAGAAAGGGTAATTGAAGATTCTTTAATGTTTACTAATGAGGAGATAGAAAAGCTATTAAACATCTCTACACATTCAGAAGAATATAGAAAAGCCTATGAAGAAATGATAAATGGGAAAGATATAGAAGAAATAGACATCGATTATACAAAATAAAAAACCTTAGTTTTTCAGAAGCTCCCTGCAAGGGTAAAAAGCTCCGCAGGGCGCAAAGCACCCTTTAGGGTGTATAATTGCGCCCTTAGTAAACTAAGGGATTTTAGCAAGTCTTTAAAAATC
>JAWRJF010000039.1:0-7102 GCA_040307645.1 Anaerovoracaceae bacterium
TATAATAAGGTATGGTCATGCCCTCCGTATAACTTTAATCCCATTGATTTTTGGAAAAGCTATAATAACTTTTATATTCTAGGCAAAAAGATCTATATTGATGAAGATTATGAAAAAAACTTCGATGAGCTATTAAAGAAAGTTAAAATGGAGATAACTGAGGAGCTGGAAGAAAAATCAAAAATATATCCTCACAGTATGCCTCTTAGTGCCGGAAACTGTGCTATTTGTGGAGAAGACAATTGCACAAGAAAAACAGGACAGCCTTGTAGGTTTCCTGAAAAAATGAGATATTCTATTGAATCATTAGGTGGCAATGTTGGTCTAACTATCAGAAACCTACTAGGGCTAAAGCTTCTCTGGATAGAAGACGGAAAGGTTCCTGAGTATTTTATACTAGTTGGAGGTCTTTTATATTAAACTGGTATTTTGCCGACACCTTCTAATACTAACCTAGGGCGGTATGGAAAATTTTCTATATCGCTTTTTTGTGTGACACCTGAAAGTACTAACACAGTATCTAAACCACTTTCAACTCCTGCAACAATATCTGTATCCATTCTATCCCCAATCATTACTGCATCTTCAGAATGAACGTCAAGCATTCTAAGACCTGTTCTCATCATTAAAGGGTTAGGCTTTCCAACAAAATAAGCCTGCTTTCCAGTAGCCATTTCTATAGGAGAAATCAAGGCTCTACATGAAGGTATCAAACCATTGTTTGACGGACCTGTAATGTCGTAGTTTGTTCCAATAAGTTTGGCACCGTTTAAAACATGAGTTACCGCACGGCATATTGTATCATAATTGTAATTGCTGACTTCCCCTACAATAACGTAATCAGGATTAATATCGCTTATAGTTATGCCAGCCTGGTAAAGCGCACCGACAAGACCGGGCTCACCAATAACGTAAGCGCTACAGTTTGGCATTTGGGTACTCAAAAATTTTGCCGTTGCAAGTGCGCTAGTATAAAAATGACTTTCGTCTACATCTAGCCCCATTCGGAGCAACTTTAGCCTTAACTCTGTAGGGGTTTTTCCACTGTTATTTGTTAAAAATAGGAACTCCTTATCTTCCATATAAAGCCAGTCAACGAATTCTTTTACACCAGGAAGCAATCTGTCACCATGATAGATGACGCCATCCATATCACAAATAAAACCTTTATGGTTTCTTAGTTTTTCCATAAAATCACTCTCCTTTAATTGTTATCATACCCCATTATTAAGAAATTTGATAGCTAAAACAAGTAAATTTCATGTTAAATCTTAGTAAAACATAGTTTTTTATACCAGGAGTAAATCATACTTGAATCATTATAGAATCAATAAAAGGTACATTTGATATGGAATCGTTTCAACATAATCAGACAATTGAGATTATTTCGCAAATAGCATTCTTTATTAAAAACATATAGATGTTGGGAATTCAACGTTTGTTAGACAATTAAATTATTTTTTGATGTTTTTATAAAGTTGGCATGCCAATTGCTTTATATATAGTCAAAGATAATTCAATAAGCATTTATTTTTAAGGAGGTAAAGTAATGAGAAATTTAAGTTTACAAGAAAAGAATATGTTAGAGAAAGCCTTCAATCATTACTACAGCGTGAGAATTGCACCTTACTTACAAAAAGAAGATCAGGTTAACATTTATAAAAACTTGATAATGGCATATTGTAATGATAGAGGATACAACCTGGATGAATTGACAGTGGAAAGCTTCATATTTGACAGAATTAAAGATTATAAAGATTATGGAGATGATGATGCAGCATAAGGGAATTCTAAATATAAGGCAGTTGCCGCAATGGTGAAAGTAGTAGCCAGAGCGGCAACTGCCTTTTTATTTATATGGTATAACATATATTATTTAATGTTTATCGTTAAATAATTGTTGACATACAGATAATATGGTGTTATATTATCTCTATAATAAAACAATATCAAAAGGGGTATTAATAAGGAAGGTGATAAAAATGGAGACATTAGCAACAAAGAAATTAATGAAGCGAAAATGTGAAATAATAGGGAACATAATGCTATTTATTGTTTTTTCAGGAGTAATATTTTTAGTTATAAAAAGTGTGATCTTAATTTATGCTCTGCTTCAAACATCAGACCAGGCAATTACCATAGAAGTAATTAATTCACAAGCCGGATTATTAGGATATAGTTATTTTAATGATGTTTTATCTACAAACTTTGGTCTAGATGTTCTAAACGAAAAGGCAGTCAATTCTCCTAGACTTGTTTTTTTTATAGGGGGAGTAATAAATATAATTAGTTATGCTTTAATTCTGATAGTTTTTGTATATATCAAGAAAATGTTTGACGAAGTTACTACGGGAGAAACACCTTTTACAGAAAAAAATTCTAAAGCTTTGTTTCAGGTAGGAATTATATTACTTATAGAAGGGATTGTTGATCCGGGATTATTATCTGTGATTTGTATGATTTGCGGAGTAGGTGGCGGAAGTCAAGGAAACTATTTTAACTATGATATTATGCTGATAGGAGGAGTTATTATGAGCCTTTCCTATATTTTTAAATATGGTGGATCCCTTCAGCAGGAATCTGATGAAACATTATAAAGGAGCTTAATTCATGGCAATAATTTTAAGATTAGATAGGGTAATGGCAGATAGAAAGATGTCCCTTAACGAGTTATCTAAACAGGTTGGTGTAACCAACGTTAACTTATCGAAAATAAAGACAGGGAAAATAAGTGCAATTAGATTCTCGACATTAAATGCCATATGTGAAGCTTTGAATTGTCAACCTGGAGACATATTAGAGTATGAGGAAGATAAAGTAGAAGAATAGAATAAATAATTTTTAGAATATTAAAAGGGCTATTACCGGCAAAAATAAATTGTCATGGATAGCCCTTTAGTATTTAAATTATTATTTTACATAAACCTTAGGTAATCTTTGTCCAAAGGCACAACAAATTTCATAGTTAATTGTTCCAGTTGCATTTGCGATATCATCTGCTAAAATGGTGTTTTTGCCGTCTGTACCCATAACAATAACTTCGTCTCCTAGTTTAACGTCAGGTACTTCGGTAACGTCAATCATACATTGATCCATGCAAATATTACCTGCAATAGGTGCAAAAACTCCATTTACAATGACTTTTGCATTTGCAGAATATGGTCTAGGATAACCATCTGCATAACCTAGGGCAATTGTAGCAATTTTGCTAGGCCTTTCTGAGATAAAGCGTCTTCCGTATCCTACAGAAAAATCAGTAGGTACATTTTTTAGATGGATGATATTTGCTTTTACTGACATAACCGGTTTAATTGAAAGCTGGTTTTTGTCTACCTCATCAGAAGGGTAGCATCCATAAAGAATTATTCCCGGTCTCACTGCATCAAAATGAATAGAAGGTAATTCCATGATGGAAGCACTATTAGCAAGGGTTCTGAAAGGAATTTCTATTCCTGCACCAGTAAGAGCTTTGTAAAAATTATTATACTTAGCTTCTTGACTGCGAGAATAAGTTTTATCTAATGCATCGGCAGTGGACATATGAGAGAACATACCTTTAATTTTGAAATTTGAAAGTGCTGCAATCTTCTTAATATCTTGGATTGCATAATCAGTATCCTCTGCTAGATAACCAATACGTCCCATTCCTGTATCTACAGCAATAAGTCCTGAGATTACTTTGCCTTTTGATAACGCCGCATCACTAATTGCCTTAGCGTTATTGGAATCGCAAACTACAGGCGTTATATCATAATCACAGATGACATCAGCATACATATCCGGAGTAAGACCAAGCATAATAATATTCTCAGTTGCACCGGCTTCCCTTAAGGTAATCGCTTCTTGAAGTGTAGCAATTGCGAAAGTTTTAACGCCATTCTCTCTTAAAACCTCAGCGACCTTTACTGAACCGTGACCATAGGCATCTGCTTTTATAACTCCTATCATTTCTTTGTCAGGGCCAACTTTGTCTCGAATACTCTTGATATTGTAATCTAGATTTGATAAATTGATTTCTGCCCAAACGGGTCTAATAGCATCTCTATACATGACTGTACAAATACCTTCTTTCTTTATATATTTAATTTATATTAACGGTTTACGTCTTATTATATCATCTCTACCCGGTCCATTGCTAACTAAAGTTATAGGAAAACCAATTTCTTTTTCAATAGTGTTTACGTATTGTTGACATTCCACAGGTAATTCTTCGAAAGTTCTTATCCCTTGTATATCGCACTTCCAGCCCGGAAGAGTTTTTAATACAGGTTTTGCTTTGTATAAATCTGTTGTGTTAGGAAAATCATTATTCAGTTGCTCATCTATATTATAACCCACACAAATTGGAATTTCGTCTAAATACCCAAGTGGATCTATTACTGTTAAGGCTACCTCAGTGGTCCCCTGCATCCTGCAACCATAGCGTGTTGCAACAGCATCAAACCATCCGACTCTTCTTGGTCGGCCGGTAGTAGCACCATATTCACCACCATCTCCGCCTCGTCGTCTAAGCTCTTCTGCCTCAGAATCAAAAATTTCACTAACAAAAGGGCCTGCGCCAACAGCAGATGAATAGGCTTTAACGACAGTAATAATATCTTTTATTTTGTACGGCGGTATGCCGGCACCAACAGCAGCAAAAGAAGCAAGGGTAGAAGAAGATGTAACCATTGGATATATTCCGTGGTCTGTATCTTTCAAAGCCCCAAGTTGTCCTTCCAGCAAAATATTTTTATTTTCTTCAATAGCTTTTGCCAAGAATGCTGAAGTGTTGCAAACGTATGGTTTTATCATTTCTTTGTATTCCATTAAAGTTTCATACAAATCGTCAACCTTAAGCTCAGGTTTATTGTAAAGATGCTTAAATAAAATGTTTTTCTGTACGCAAACATTCTCCAGTTTTTCTTTTAATTCATCTTCAGACATAAAAAGCTGGTTGACTTGAAAGCCTATTTTTGCATACTTGTCTGAGTAGCATGGTGCAATGCCTGACTTTGTAGAGCCAAAGGAATTGCTTCCTAGACGTTCTTCTTCATATTGGTCAAGCAAAATATGATAAGGCATGACAATATGTGCTCGGTCTGAAACTAAAACTTTAGGTGCATTTACTCCTTTTTCCATAAGGGAGTTGATTTCGTTAATTAGAGATGGGATATTTAGAGCTACGCCATTTCCTAAAACACTAATAGTATGATCATAAAAAACTCCGGAAGGCAGCATGTGTAATGCGAATTTTCCATAGTTATTTATAATTGTGTGGCCAGCATTACTGCCACCTTGGAACCTAATAATAATGTCAGATTCCATTGCTAATGCATCGGTAATTTTACCTTTTCCTTCGTCGCCCCAGTTGGCGCCTACAATTGCTTTGATCATTTTATCCTCCTATACTGTTATATCAGCATGGATACCTAAAAGCTCCTGATTTGCTGATAATATAGGCTTTATGACCCCGTTTAGAAACTCAGTTGTTTGTTCTATAGATCTTCCAACATAATTTTCTGGCTTCATAACCTTCTGTAAAGCCTCATTTGTTATATTAAAGGCAGGATCAGCTGCGATTCGCTGAAGCAAATCATTAGCTTTTCCCTGCTCTTTGACAAGTTTTCCCGCTTCCATAGAATGGATACGGATTCTTTCGTGAAGCTCTTGTCTGTCACCACCCATTTTTACGGCATCCATTAGAATGTTCTCTGTAGCCATAAAAGGTAATTCTGACATAAGGTGGGCTTCAATAACCTTTGGATAAACAACTAATCCGTTGGATATGTTCATATATAGTTCAAGAATTCCATCAGTAGCAAGGAAAGCTTCGCTGATGCTTATTCTTTTATTTGCTGAATCGTCAAGGGTTCGTTCGAACCATTGAGTAGATGCAGTGATTGCAGGGTTTAAAGTATCAGTTATAACATAATTGGCAAGTGCTGCAATTCGTTCGGAACGCATTGGATTTCGTTTATACGCCATAGCAGATGAACCGATTTGACTTTTTTCAAAAGGTTCTTCGATTTCTTTCATATGTTGCAATAGCCTTATGTCGTTTGAAAATTTATGTGCACTTTGTGCAATCCCTGAAAGAACATTAAGGACTCTGCTATCAATCTTTCTAGAGTAGGTTTGACCTGATACTGGATAGCATGCGTTGAAACCCATTTTTTTTGCAATTTTCTCGTCTAAAACTTTGCACTTTTCATGGTCACCATCAAAAAGTTCTAAGAAAGACGCCTGTGTCCCAGTAGTACCCTTTGATCCGAGAAGTTTTATTGTATTTATAACATGATCTAAGTCTTCAAGATCCAGCACCAAGTCATGAATCCATAAGCAACAACGTTTTCCAACAGTGGTAGGCTGTGCGGCTTGGTAGTGGGTATAGGATAAAGTGGGTAGTGACTTATATTTTTGTGCAAAACGGGCAAGTATAGCAATTACGTTTATTAGTTTTTTTCTAATAAGCTTTAAACCTTCTGTCATTATAATCAGGTCAGTATTATCACCAACAAAACATGATGTTGCACCAAGATGGATTATCCCCCTTGCATCAGGGCATTGTACTCCATAGGCATATACATGTGACATGACATCATGTCTCACTTCGGCCTCACGCTTATTTGCAACATCATAGTTAATATCGTCTTTGTATTTAATCAATTGGTCTATTTGTTCTTGTGTAATATCTAGGCCCAGCTCTTTCTCTGCTTCTGCTAAAGCAATCCAAAGTTTCCTCCAAGTTTTAAACTTCATTTCTGGAGAAAAAAGGTATTTCATTTCGTTACTGGGGTACCTCTCAGAAAGAGGGCTACGGTAGTTATTGTCCATTATAAACCTCCTGTAATACTAAACTTATTTTTTTAAAGTAGTATTATAGCATTATACTTTTTATTTTGCAAGAAAAAAAAGATGCTATACATTAATAATAATATAGCATCTTAAAAAACATAATTTATATGGCTCTGTGTCAAATGTTGGGGTGACACACAATTTAATAAAAAAATTGACTTTCTGGACGCATTTTTATGCGTCCAGTTTTGCTATTTGATCTCAGTCAAATAAGTGATGTTAAATTTTATGGTTTATGATATTTTAAGGTAAGCGTCAAATGCTG
>JAWRJF010000040.1:0-2593 GCA_040307645.1 Anaerovoracaceae bacterium
TTAGTGGAAATATGGGACGCTTTAACTAGTTATAAATATTTAATAGCTAATAATTCTACTTATATGATGGATATAAAAAAGATAAATGTGAAACACACAAAAAATCATAATTTAAAATGGTATATTTGCGATAAATGTGGAAGATTGACAATCAGCAATATTCACAATCTTTGTCCTTCATACAGATGTGATGGCCATCTATATGAGTGTAATCCAGATGAACATTTTTCTGATAATCACTATAGGCTATTGTACCTTGATCATAATATTTCTACCATGAAAATTAAGGAACATACAGCTCAATTGACGCCTGAAAAAGCAAAAGATTATCAAGAAAAATTCATAAACAAAGAGATAAATATATTGAGTTGTTCCACTACTTTTGAGCTTGGAGTCGATGTAGGCGAGCTTGAAACAGTATTTTTAAAGAATATGCCACCTACTCCAGCTAATTATGCGCAAAGAGCAGGAAGAGCAGGTAGAAGAACAAACTCGACTGCTTATGTACTAACATTTTGTAGATTGTCATCACATGATTTAACCTTTTTTAAGGATACAGCAAGGATGATTAAAGGAGAGATAAAGCCTCCAAAGTTTAAAATAGAAAACGAGAAAATTGTAAAGAGACATTTGGACGCTGCAGTTATATCGTTCTTTTGGAAGAAGCATTCTGATCTTTATGATGATGTTGAAACATTCTTTAAGGATGAGAACTTCAATATGATGATAGATTATATAGATAATCTACCTGTTGATATAGTAAATTATATTAATTCTATTGTTCCAAAAGCTTTGAAGGAAAAGACTTGTATCTGGTTGAAAGAATTAACTAGTAAAGAAGGAATCCTGTATAGAGCCAAAGAAGAATACCAAAATGAGATATCAGAAATAGAAGATTTGATTTCAGAAGAAATCGGTAAAATGAATAATGGTAACTCCAGAACACATATTGACAAACTAAATAATTATAAGAGAAAAATAAATGATGAAAAGATAATAAGCTATTTATCAAAGAAAAATGTAATACCAAAATATGGATTTCCTGTTGACAATGTGGAATTATATGAGACAATAACTAATTCTTATAATAATTCTTCTGATTTAAGACTTCAAAGAGATTTAATGATGGCCATAACTGAATATGCACCTGGAGCTGAGGTTATAGCAAATGGAAATATTTACAAAAGCCAATATGTTAAAAGATCATTTTCAAATAATAAACCATGGACAATGTATGATTTTGGAATCTGCAAGAACGATAGATGTAAACACTTAAACATAAGAATACATGTGGATGATTATGATTCTGATAGTAAAGTAAGTATATGCAATGTTTGTGGTGAGAGAATAGAACTTAGAAGAACATTTTTAATACCCGAATATGGTTTTATAATGAATAAAGATATAAAAAAAGCAACTACTAAAAAACCAAAGAAAACTTATAGAACCGATATATTTTATCTAGGTGATAGTAAAGAAACTAGGCTACATGATAAAAAAGACATGTATTTTAACAATGTCCCTGTAATGATAAAATCTACTTCAAATGATGAACTCGTAGTAATAAACACTTCTGATTTTTATGTGTGCAATATTTGCGGGTATGCTGAATTAATTGAAGAAGAAAGCTTATACAATACCAAAAATAAAGATCATAAAAATATGTATGATAAAGATTGCATTGGAAGTTTACACAGAATGGGGCTAGGCCACAAATTCAAAACTGATGTTGCATATATTTCATTCTACAAATTTTTTGAAATAGAAAAAGCTTTATCTATCTTGTATGCTTTGCTCGAAGGAGTAAGTTCATATCTAGATATAGAAAGAGATGATATTTCAGGGACAATTTATACAAATTATAAAAATCGTGAGTGGTTTACTGATTTGATATTATTTGACACGGTTCCAGGAGGAGCAGGTCATGTTAGAAGACTAGGAGAAGCTGATGAAACAGTGATCAAAGAAATTTTTAGTAGTGCGTTACAAATAGTTAAACAGTGCAATTGCGGAGAAGAAAGCAATGGAGATACAGCATGTTACAGTTGCTTGTTAAATTATCGCAATCAAAATCATCATGATTTGCTAAAAAGAAGATATGCAATTGAGTTCTTTGAAGAACTATTGAGAAAGTAAATTAAGAGGATTTTATATTATGAAAACGGTTAATTGATAATTGGGATTATCCTGAACAATTAATACAAAAAATTTATTCAGCATGAAAGGGTTATTTGAAGCAAAATAAAGTTAGCTTGAAAGGAGTGTTTTTTTGAACAAAGATGTCGCATTTAAAGATATTTTGAAAAACTTAAGAGAAGAGAATTTAGCAATATTTGCAGGCGCAGGGATGTCTGCAAAAGCAGGATTTGTATGTTGGTCAGAACTTATGAGGCCTATTGCAGAAGAATTAGAATTAAAAATCGAAAATGAAACAGATTATGTTGCGTTGGCTCGATATCATGAAAATGAATTTAAGACACGAAGCAAAATTAATCAATTATTGATTAATGAATTATCTTCAAATGCAATTATAACTGAAAACCATCAAATACTTTCAAGGCTTCCCATTTCAACCTATTGGACTAGAAATTAT
>JAWRJF010000041.1:0-15708 GCA_040307645.1 Anaerovoracaceae bacterium
AAATATCATAAACCATAAAATTTAACATCACTTATTTGACTGAGATCAAATAGCAAAACTGGACGCATAAAAATGCGTCCAGAAAGTCAATTTTTTTATTAAATTGTGTGTCACCCCAACATTTGACACAGAGCCTTTTTAGTATTTATATTATTTCCAAAGGTCAGTATTATGAAGTCCAATATCTGCTGCCTTAAATACAGGGTTTTTACCCTCTTTTCTTTGGTCGGTATAATTCTTTAATGCCTTACATGCTATTCCACCAAGTGCAAACATAGCAATACAGTTTACAAGCGCCATTCCAGCCATTAATATATCTGCTGTATTCCAAGCAAGGGTAAGGCTAGCATTAGCTCCTACAAATACCATTATTACAGCTAAAACTCTAAATACAAACATAAATGTTGAGTTTTCACTAATGAATTTAATATTAGCTTCTGCATAGAAATAGTTTCCAATTAATGATGTAAAAGCAAATAACGCTACTGAAACCGTTATGATTCCAACACCTATTTCGCCAAATTGTGACTGAACACTCTGCTGTACTAGAGGAATACCATTTAATTCTCCACCTACTTCATAAATGCCAGTGCAAAGTATTATAAATACAGTAGTTGAACAAATAATAAGTGTATCAATAAATACTGAAATTACCTGTACAAGACCTTGCTTTACAGGGTGACTTACATCAGCCGCAGCTGCAGCATTTGGTGCAGAACCCATACCAGCTTCATTACTGAATAAACCTCTCTTAACGCCCCATACCATACATGATCCAGCAAATCCTCCAAATATCTTTTGGAAATCAAACGCATCAGCAAATATTGCTTTAAAGATTTCTGGAAGAGCTCCAATATGTGTAATAGTGATAATTAATCCAATTACAATATAAATTGTAGCCATAACAGGTACAAGAATAGATGAAACTTTACTAATCTTATGTGCTCCACCAAAGAAAAGTATAGCTGCTATAAGCGCTAAAATAACACCTACGATTATTGCCACTGTTTTATAGCTTTCACCTGCATAGTGTTCAAAAGCAGATGCGATATTATATGCTTGTAATCCATTAAAACCAAAGGCAAAAGTCAAAATTAACAAGATGGCAAATATTACACCTAGCCATCTAGCATTTAGGGCTCTTTCTATGTAATACGCAGGTCCACCTTTAAAAATCTCTCCATCTTCTCTTTTATAAATCTGAGCCAGCGTAGACTCAATAAAAGCTGAAGCCGAACCAATTATAGCCATAATCCACATCCATAGTACAGCTCCTGGTCCACCAAGAACAATTGCTGTCGCAACACCAGAAATGTTACCTGTACCAACTCTCGATGCAGTTGCAATCATCAATGCCTGGAAAGATGAAATCCCGCCTTCATGACTCTTCTCAGTCAAGACTCTGATGCCTTCTGGCAATAGTCTTATCTGTACAAACTTAGTTCTTAACGTAAAATATATTCCAACAATTATCAACAGCCAGAATAATAAATTACTATAAATCCAGCCATCTACCACATCGGAGATTTCTGTGATTTTTTCAATAAACTCACTCAATGTAAAATTCCTCCTAAAACAAAATTAATAAAAATATTTTTTCGAATACCAAAATACTAGTATACATTATGCCATATTTTCTACAAATTGAAAACATGTTTTTTTTATGTTTTTTTGATTTTTTTCATTTTTTTAATTCTGTTACAGATATCTAAGGAATTTATAGTAATTTTTCCATAAAAATATCTCCGCTTTCTAAATCCTTCCATTTAAAGCCTTTCTCATCAGCAATAACATAGCTATGAGGCGTACCTTCTTTTGGGATTGATACAGAACCGGGATTTATGTACATATAATTTTCATGTTCAAAACACTTAGATATATGGGTATGTCCATTTAACAGAATATCTCCTTTTTGTAAAGGTGGTAAATTTTCCCTATTATATATATGTCCATGAGTAGCATATATTACTCGGTTCCCTAGCAAAACAACTGCATAATCAGCAAGCACCGGGAAATCCAAAACCATCTGGTCGACTTCTGCCTCACAATTGCCTCTAACACAAAGTATTTTTCCTTTATTCATATTAAGCATATTTATTACTTCTTTAGGATTATATTCTCTCGGCAAATCATTTCTTGGGCCATGATAAAGAATGTCGCCTAAAAGTAACAACCTTTCTGCTTTCTCTTCTGCAAACCGACCAAGCATTAACCTGCAATAATGTGCAGATCCATGTATATCAGATGCTATCATTAATTTCATTTTTGTCCTCCTCGTTATGTAATTTTGTTGGATTCACATGAACCATGCAGTGTTTTACTCCTTCAAAATTGTTTTCTATTTCGTCATGTACATGCTCCGCTATTTTATGAGCATTCCAAAGATTCACATTTCCATCTGCTGCTATCTCTACATCTACATATATTTTGGCGCCAAACAGCCTGGTTTTTATATCATCTATTTTAACGACACCTTCTTGTTTTTCAATTATCGTTTTCATTTCTTCAACGACTTGGTCCGAACATGATCTATCTATCATCTTATTCATTGCATCTTTAAATATATCATAGGCTGCTTTTTCAATAAAGAGACAGATTACTAGACTCGCTATTGGGTCCAATACAGGGTATCCCATTCTTGCCCCTAAAATACCAACGAAAGCTCCTATTGAAGATAAAGAATCAGACCTGTGATGCCATGCATCAGCCATAAGCGCACCAGAATTTATTTTTTTAGCTGCACTTCTAGTAAACCAATACATCCATTCTTTTACGATAACAGAAAGAACAGCTGTAAAAAGAGCTAATCTTCCAGGTATAAGCAATGGAGACTGACTAGTGCCTATTATTTTTTCTATCCCACTTATCCCTATACCGATACCTGTTGCTCCTAAAATAACAGCCAAGATACTAGAAGCAACGCACTCTAGACGTTCATGACCATATCGATGCTCTACATCAGATGCTTTTTCTGACAAAGTCACCCCAATCATAACAATGAAAGTACTAAATACATCAGAAGCCGAATGAACCGCATCTGATATCATCGCTCCAGAGTTGGATAGAATTCCAGCGATTAATTTAATGAGAGACAATATAATGTTAATCACAATACTGATTATGGATACTCTCATTGCAATTTCCTTAGGTGTTCTCTCTATTTCTTTTTTATGTTTCATAATAGTTACCCCCAATTTATTATATAAGTCAAGATAGCTCTATGACACATGTAAATCGAATTTCCCCAAGTTAACATAAAAAACCTGCGAAACAATAAGTATCCTACTGTCCCGCAGGTTTTGACCACGCTGTCATACCCACTGCCAATTATGGCCCGGCCCCATGAACTTTCATTCATCGCCTGCTCAGTTTGTACTGTAGATTTATATGCAGTGCAAAGAGTATTTTTTAAATTATATTATAGTCGGACTGTTCTGTCAACTGTATTATAGGGTAAAATTATTTAGATAACAATAATATTTGTAGAAATCATCTAACTTTTCCTTCTTCTCATCTTCCTTTATTATATCGTTCATTGCCTGAAGTATTTTTTTCATTCTAATATTCTCAAAATATTTAATTTCCACATTTCCCCATTTTTTTTGTGTTTTTGGAGCATCAAAATAATCCCAAAACAGCATTTTTTCTTTTTTAGGGTCTAACATAATTCTATGACAATCATGACTTTCAATAACACCATCCAAACAACTTCTTCCTCTAAAGTCTTCCTTAACCATAAAGGTACCAACAATCTGGCGTTTCTTTTCTTCTTCTCCACTAGGCAAAACAGTTAAAAGACAAGCGGAATTATGGTTTGCAGCTTTTGGAATTCTCGGTTGCCCTTTAGATGCACCGCTTAAATATCTTCCTGTCGTCAAGCTCCACGTCTCTTTAACATTAGCTAACGTATTCTCAACAAAACCAAAGGCAATTTGGCCATTATTGCTAATATTTATCTTTTTTATTATCTTATTATATGCTTGTAACTTTCTATTTTCTGCTGCCTGTTCTGCTTTTTTCTTCTCAATCTCATCTATGACCTTTTCCATCTGATCCTGGGTCTCATCATTATCAAACTTCATAAATTTTTTAAAAGTATTTGGGTACTGAAATTTTCTTACGTCGCCTGAAAAATCTATTTGTATTTTATTGTCTACTTGTTCTAATACAGTTCCCTTTCCAAACTTCACATGTACTACTTTTTTACCTTTTAAACTCATTTTATTCCTCCTTGAAAAAAAGAAGGGTCTTCCATATCTGTTTCTTACGAAATGATACCAAAGCCCTTCTCCTAAAGACGGTTCTTCATATATTAAATTTATAGTTTTTATTTATTATATCACAATACTCTGAAAAAATCAAATCACTTTCAAAATTAATCTGTAAAAGCGTTGTTGTATCTTTTTTATTAATTGATATAATTGTATTAGAAAACCAAATAGCATTAATAATTATTTTCACACATAAAAGGAGAGAATTATGAAAAAAGTATTAATTATTTCTACAAGCCTTAGAAATAACAGTAACTCTGAATTATTGGCAAAGTCTTTGGCAGAAGGTGCAGAAAAAGCAGGTAATACCATAGACTTTATATCTTTAAAAGGTAAAAACATAAATTTCTGCACAGGTTGTGGTTCTTGCGATTCAACACAAAAGTGCATACTTAATGATGATGCCATTGAAATTGCCAACAAAGCCAAGGATTCTGACGTCTTAGTATTTGCTACACCTATCTACTTTAATGACATGAGCGGTCAATTAAAAACCCTACTGGATCGTTTTAACCAATTAATGTCATCAGACTACGCTTTCCGAGACGTATATCTTGTTGCAACAGCTGAAGACAGTGATATAAGCGCTATTGATACTGCGCAAAAAAGTCTTTCCGGCTGGGTTGGTAGTTTTAAAAAAACTAAGCTCTCCGGCATAATCCGTGGTGTTGGCATAGGCGACCCTGGAGATGCAACAAATTGTCCATCCATAATTGAGAAGGCATACGAAATGGGAAGTAAAATATAAATTAACACATACAAATTTTATAGAAATAAAAGAGATGTCTCAAGAAGAAAACATCTCTTTTATTTCTATAGTTTCAATAATTTCTTGCAATTATTATAGAATACATCTTCTAACTGTTTATCAGTCAAACCACTTACGATAGTTCTTTGCATTTCTACTGTCGGATGATGAAACGGTGCATCAAGACCCCACATTATACGATCTGGTCCAATCTCATAGGCTTCCTTTATTTTAGTATGCATTGGCATGCCTGAAGTTTCCATATAAAGATTAGGATATTTTTTCGCCATATCAAGAGCTGACTGTACATACATGCCATTACCATGACCCATGTGAATCATAACAATTTTAACATCCTTATAGATGTCTGCCAATTGTGCTACACTCCATGGCAAAGAAAAAGGCGGATGCCCTGTATGTATCATCAGTGGAATATCATACTCCCTTGCAATTTCTGCAACTGGAAATACACATTCATCATTTGGCAGAAAGCTATGAAATAACGGATGTAACTTAATCCCTTTAAATCCATGGTTTTCTACAGCATCACGAATCTGATCCAGGCAATGAGGCTCATTAGGATTCACCCATGCAGCTCCAACTAGCCTGTCAGGATACTTGTCTACTGCGTCAATACTTTCCTGAATTGGATAGGTTGAGATAACAGTTTTTTCAACATTATATTCATCCATCTGCTGAATCATTTCCTCCGGTGTAATACCCACATTAGACCAGCCTCCAAACCAACCAACATGACTATGAGCATCAATTTTCTTAAACTGCTTCATTCTGTCTAACATATTTCTGCTCCTTTCCCATCTGTTGTATAGATAAAATGCCTTTTTAGGCCTGTCTTCTGTAATGCTTCAGAGATGGCAAAGGCAATGATGATTCCCGATACCATTTGGAACGTAAGCCCTGGCACTGATGCAATGGCAGCTGCCTTTCCAAAAAGAACAAACCAAAAAATTACATAACCAATTCCCTGTGTAATCCCACCGGCAACAGCCGCAACAATCCACAATAAACGACCCTTCATACCCAAAATCTGATGTTTTATAATTGCACCCATTACAAGTGCCATAGCAGCTTTACAGATTAAAGTCGGTACTGCCCAAATTGTATATCCGCTAACGATGTCTGCAATAGCAGCACCTATTCCTCCAGCTACCGCACCACGCTTACCGCCTAACATCAGCACGGACAAAAAAATCATAGAATCGCCGATATGCGCATACCCAAAAGGCCCTGGAAATTTAATAATAAATACACCTAAAAATACAATAGCAATAAATAATGCTGTTTCACATAGACTTCTAATTCGTTCTGTCTGATTCATCTAAACCCTCCGTTATTCATGGCAGCGTCCCGCCACTTAGTCTTCAGACGCGTCACATTTATTATACCTTCCATTTGTTATGATTAAAAGGGACAATAATATTAATTTTAACCAGTACAGTATTTAGAATTAAAGGAAATATGAGGACAATTTCTGCTTATACAGTACAATTTCTTATGATTTGCATTAAACAGAATATGTAACAACCCAAATTAAAACTCCTGGATTTTTCATTATAGGCATTGAAACTACCGCTTGTCCCGAGCCTGATGGGATGAAAAAATTTAATATGTTTTGAACAATTAACATGCCCTCAGCTAAAGACATAACCATTTTAAATGGCCCAACGGGAGATTGTTTAACGAAATTGTTAACTTCTTCTTACTCATAATCTTATCTGCCGTGAAGCTCTTTAAGTGCATTCATACACAAATCAATTGCAGGTTCAATTGCATCTTCATCGAAATCAAATTCTGCATTGTGCAAAGGTTGCGTCGTATCGCTTCCTATTCCAATGTAAGTTCCAATCCCTCCATTAGCTTGGACCTTACTCATCATAACTGCCGCATCATCACTACCGCCTACATTCCCTTCGAAATAAACAGTTTCAAACCAAGGTACATTTTTTGCCGCTCTCTCTATGATTCTCATCATTTCATCATCACTTGCGCCTGCCGATACTTCTCCATAGTCGATGTACGAATAATTAATATCATATGCCCTGCAACTTCCTTCTAAAACATCAAATACTCTTCGCCCTGCATATTCTGCTATAGCCGGAGTCTGTCCACGATACTCGATTCTCAACATTGCATTAGGTGCAATTGTATTTGCCGCAACTCCTGCGTGGATTTCACCTACATTAACTCTACAAAGTCCTTCTTCATGTGGTGCTATTGCGTGGAGATTAAGCGCTGCACTGCTTGCAGCCAAAAGTGCATTCTTTCCATCCTGTGAGGCGCCGCATGGATGAGCCGCTTTACCATGGAAATATACGTCAAGCTGTCTATCGCTTAGAAAATCTTTGCATCCACATGCTATTGTGTTTGATTTAAGAGGCCTATTATCTGCACTTAGTGCAAGATGCATAGATATGAAATTCATACAGTCATCTAAATGTCCTTTATCTACAATAGATTGTGCACCATAAAAAGTTTCCTCTGCAGGCTGAAAAATTAATTTTATCTTACCCTTAAACTGATTTTTATTTTCTATTAATTTTTCTGCAATTCCAAGACCCATTGCCGTATGTCCGTCGTGACCACAGGCATGCACTGCATCTTTGTTGCATGATACATAACCTTCATCATATGGTCTGTAGCCCTCTGTTTTAGGCTCATCATAAGGCAAACAGTCTATATCAAAACGAAATGCGGTTATCGGCCCTTCTAAACCTGTATCAAAAATAGCTATTACACCAGGAAGACCTTTTGTCGCTTCTACAAACTCAGGATTCGCTCCCTGTTTAATGGCTCTTTCCATTTCCACCTTAATTTCAGATTCTGACAGTTTTTCCGGTTCGCCTATGCTTCCCTCATTGACAACATCGGGACCCATTAGAACTTCATATCCCATTTCAGTTAATATCTCCGCTACTCTTGCACTTGTTCTATATTCATGCCATCCAATTTCCGGAAATTTATGAAATTCTCTTCTATATTCAATGTATTTATTCATCTATTCATCTCCTAGTTTTGCTCTCATCAATTGCTTCGCCAAGCAATTTTATCCCTTTTTTTATATTTTCATCACTGATGTTTGAAAAACATAATCTTATATGGCCATTTCCTGCATGTCCACCTGGATAAAATATGAATCCGGGCATAATTAATAATCCTTTTTTTTCAGCCTTTTGGAAAAGTTTTCTCTCATTAATTTCAGCATCCAATGTGCACCAAAGCAACAATCCGCCTTCTGGTTTATTATAATTTATTCCCTTATTTCTTATTTTATCAAGTTCACTACACAATAAATCTCTTTTTGCTTTATAGTAAACAGCTAGCTTTTCAACATGCTTTGAAAAGTATCCGCCCTCAATATATTCGTTTAAAATAAACTGCCCCATATTGCTTACAATTGTCTCATCCACAACAATAAGTCTTCCTATCATTTCAACCACATCATACGGAGCAACTATATACCCCGTCTTTATGCTGTAAGGAAAAGTCAAAGTAAATGAGTCGATATATATAACTGATTTATAGCGATCCAAAGTATATAAACTTGGAAGCCTATTATCTGTATATCTAAAATCTCTCTGGGAATCTTCTTCAATAATAGGCACGCCGTAATTTTGAGCAATTTCCAGCAAGCGATTTCTTTTGTCTAAAGACATGGTTATACCAGTTGGATTGTGATAATTAGGCATCGTATAAATAAACTTAGGGTTATACTGTTTTATCAGTTTCTCCAGAAGTTCTACCTTCATTCCATCCTCTTCCATAGGTACAGTAACAATATTCAAGTGCTTATTTCTAAATACACTTGCATTGTCTGGAACAATAGGTTCTTCCACAATCACACTATCCCCTTCTTCAAGGTATAATGTCATTAAATAGTTCAACGCCTGGTTTGTTTCTGATACCAACTGGATATTTCGAGGATTGACATACATATTTTCCTTCGAAAGTATATTACATATATTCTCGCGGGTTCGGCCACCTTCATCCCTCGACAAAGTATGTAAAACACTACCCATCTTGCCGGAAAACATAGAGCTTACGATCTCTTTCATACCATCTGTTGGTATCATATCAAAGTCCATGGTTATTCCACCAAGTGAAATATAATTTTTATCTGCAGAATCGCTAAAGATGTCTAAAAATAGCTTTTCCTTATTGTTAAAATTATATTTCATCATTTTTTCTAGCGGGAAAAAACGTTTGTTGAAAGAATCCTCATTTGCAAAGCTTTTAACAAAATAACCTTTTGGTTTTTCTCTAGAAGCAGTTACCAGGCCATCAGCAATAAGTTCGCAATATGCTTTGACTACAGTATTTCTATGGACCTGAAGTTCTTCTGCCAGTTTTCGTTCAGGTGGAAGCTTATATCCTTCAGTTAATTCTCTGTTTACGATTAATTTCTTAATAGACTTCTTTATTTGTAAATATATGGGTGTCTCACTATTTCGGTTTATTTGGATATTCATGTTTATTTAATCCCCTATGCAAAGATGTCCGCAAGGCATATGCCCGACGGACTCAAATTTGTTATTTTTCTTTTTTAGGATAACATGTCTTTAATAGTAAAGCAAATATCACCATCATTAATCCACCGAATGCCATAAGCATGTATATATATTTGTAAGCTGAAACTTCTCCGAATTTATCTATCCATCCACCGCAAACATTGTATAGCCATATATCAGCGGAATATCCTATAGCAGATGCAATCCCAAGTATTGTTCCTGTATATTTTAGTGGGATTTTAGCTTCTGAAACAGGGGTATATAAAAGTGGTGATGTCATTCCTGAGAAAACAACTATCAAACAAGTTATAATCATAAATGGTATAGCAAGTGATTCCTTGCCTGGGATAAAGGCTAAGACAGTGGAAAGTACCATTGCACCTGCGCCGCCTATTATAGCAACTGGTGTAGACCTTCCTATTTTGTCTCTAATAGTCCCCCCTAACGGACCGGAAAACATTTTTATTCCTGTTCTTGCCGTCATTGTAAATGCTGTAGCAAAAGTAACTGAAATTCCAAAAGACGCAGACAAGTGTGGGTTAACATAAGGAATGATACATCTAATTAGATAATATCCAAGTGTAAACATGCCCAAATAATATGTTACCGGCATTTTAAGTACGTCTTTTACTAATGCTAAAGTAATTTTATCATTTTCATCTTCTTTAACCTTTGAAGGGTCAAAAGGTACAATAAACATAACTAGTAATCCTATAATAACAGCAATTACAGCATAAATTACTATTGCGCCTCTAAAACCTACACCTGTTGAGCTTAATACTGTGTTCATCAGTGCAAGGACACCATAAGTCATAATAATTGTATAAATTCCATATGCAGTATCTGCCGCTCCATATAATTTTCCCTGTTCTTCGTCATCACCTAATGCTCTAATTAGTTTAAGGTGCGCCGACCAATGAAGACCTGCTGACGTGAAACCCATTACTAGATATAAAAACATTAAAAGTTCATAAGAGTGAACCATTGCAATTATTATTGCAACCGCTGCAGTTGAACAGCATGATATAATTACTAGTTTTTTAGGATTAAACTTATCTGCTATCCATCCGCCAACAAAATATCCCGGGGTAGCTGTTAATCCAAAGAAAGTAATTACTGTTCCAAGTTGTCCGTCAGTAAGGTTGTACGCCTCCAAAAATTGACTGTAAAAATCCGTTGCTAAATAAGGAATCAGATATACAATCCATGAAAATGTCAGTATAAATACACTGGCATACTTTATGAAGGTTCCATTGCCTTTACCGTTTAGAGTATTATTCATTGTCCTTCCTCCAATTCATTAATAGAAATTTGATTTGTGTAAAAATTGTAACAATAAACAGAGGGTTCCAAAAGTGCCAAATTTTAAAAAAGCAATAGGCCAAAACTCTAATGATGATTTTAAAAAATAAAATACTTAGAATGCTATAAAGATCATGTATATATGCTTGTAAGTATTCCACTTAAATATAAAGAGTGAATAAAACGTAGTAAGGTGCGGGAAAGGCCCTTATAGAGGTATACACAAACTATACAATCCAGCTCTTGTGAAATTCAAATCGAAGAAAAACGCCCTGTTTCGATATGTAAACTTATCCTTCAATTATCTTCACGCCTTTCCTCTCGCATAAGGTGCTTAAAATATCCCTGATATCGGTTTTCCTTATACAAAAAAGAGATGTCATCCTGACGTATAACATCTCTAAAAAATTCTTTTTTCTGTTTTTTCCAAGCCTTCCAGTGTTTCGAAGCACCAGTGATACGCTTGGAGAAATTCCACCCGTTGAAAAGACTGGTTTTTTTCTGGGATTGTTACATATTTGTTACATGACAAGATCAACATTGTACCATTCTCAACGAACCCACTGTTTTAGTAAATATCTCCTAGATTTACAAAAGCCTTCTTTCATACTAATAAAAGTGCAACCGTGCATATTTTCATCTTCTCTATTCTAGAATATACCCAGAATAATATCGGCTCTTTAAATACGCTTTACCAAAACTATAATAGGCATCTGAACATTTATAAATTGGAATTATCTCATCCCCCTTCTGCCAGAAATAACATATAGTATCTCCTTTAAAGAGGCCTCCTTTGTCTACCGTATAATAAATCCGGCCAACCGTTTCATTTTCCTCATTAAGCAGAAGAAGTCCTTCTTCAGGGTCATTCTTACACAAATACCATACGGTTTCATTTACTGACTCTTGTGTAGGATATTTAATATAATAAGAGTTAAATCCTCTTATCATTTTATTTTCAGGATTCCTCTTCATAATGTTTTTTTCGTCATAACCAACATTTTCATCATGAAAGCAAATATTTATTTCCGTATCATTTCTTCCATTCATTGTGCTGATGTTATTTTCTTCGGTATCGTAACATCCATTGTAGATAAATTCAAGGCTATTCAACTCATTTCTAAGTTTTCTTTGCTCGTTTTCCCTTATAAAAAACAATGCTACTAATGCACATAAAATTATCATTATTATCGCTATTAACACTTTTATCTTTCGAGAATGCATTCTTATGTCACCTTCTTCAATCTATAGTCACTTCCAGTTTTCTTAACACTAGAAATCCAATTATCAACTACTACCCATTTTTCTGTAACTGTTGTAGTTTTTCCATTGTCTGTTATTTTAGTTGTTCGATATAAATTACTTTTTGCTTTCTCAGTTATTTTCAATGTATATTTTGCTTGAACCTTTCTTCTTACGGTACTTGCTGGAAAATCTATTATTACGCACTCTCCAGAAGTAGATGTTGTAATTTTACCAACTTTAAAAGTCGTAGTCAAATATCTAGTTGTAAACGCAGATGTAACCTCAATCGATTCACTGCTACCCGATCCACTCCACCATCCAACAGATCCACCAGATGCAAAAGAGTAACCATCTTCCAATTGACTGCAATATACCCAAGGTGTCTCAACCTTATGAGTTTTCGTCTCAGTCTTTGTATCCACAATTGTCGTTGGGTCTGCTAGAATTGGAAACGGTGTTGATTGATTAAACATTATTTTCTGAATAAGAGTGCTTCCCTCAATTCTATACACAGTTTCTAATGCATTTCCAGCTGCGTCGATCGCCCATGGACTATCAATTACAGCAACTGCATATCCGTCCTCATTGATAATTCCAACTGCATCGTCAGCAATATCAGAGACTCCTAATTCTTTGCCCACAATTAAGCTCCAACCCTCTGGCAAATTATAATTAAAAGAATATTCTTTTGGAGCATCTGCATCAGGAATCGATATCATTGTACGTACAGAATTTCGCTGTTCAACAGTAGACCTTTCTTCCTCGATAGTTTGTACAAGAACACCGATGTCATTTTCATTTGTGTATACCACATAACCTTCGTTTGAAACGACTCCCTCACCAACACTAGTCTCCTCAGGGAATGTCATTTCAATTGTATCAGACCCAGAAGATAAAATCAAAGCTTCTTCCCCATGCTTTGGAATTCGGACTTCGAAATTTTCGGTTTCGGGAACAAAATGGGATGTTGTTTCATTTACAGCTGAAACCATATCCTTATTCCCTACAACCTCTTGTGCCTGACGTGCTAGTTCGCTCACTTGGTTAGCCTCTTCCTCTTGTCTTTCAGCAGCAGCTACTGGAGTTGTGCCTAATAAAAGAAAAACAATTAGACTTTTAGCAATTAGACTTTTTCTTTGATTTCTCATTTTTTCTTTGTCAATTAACATACTGAATCTCCTTTCTAAATATAAGTGCATTAAATTCAATTGCGACTTATTTAATAATTCGTTGCCTTTAGTGACTAGTGCCGTTTTTAATAACTTATTGTAGTACTATACTTTGTCACAGTCTCCTTATCACTACCAACATAGGCCACGCAAACTGCCTTAGCTCTATATTTATACCCTTTTGTCACTGTATTTGTCTTCGATAGTTGTCTAGCTACTGTGTCTCCAGAAGAAGTCCAATCATCGACATTTACCCAGCTTCCATTTTTATACTGTTGCAAATATAGATGAATAGATGTTTTTGTTGTCTTACCAGCTCTTCCGATTATCTTCCCCGTTACTTCTACGGAATTTCCTGAAAGGGAAATAAACGCTGATACCGTTGAGTAGTTCTCTGCCATCGTTTCAATATCTGTTACTGACGTAACTGCACCGAACACAACTGAAGAAGTAAGCAACATAATAAGACATACACTTATCACTAATGTTTTAAATTTTCTCATAGTTTCACACCCCCCTCAAAAATATTTTCAGACATAATAACTTCACTTTTTATCATTTCGGGACAAGCAAAATAAAAATTTTTTCTGTTGTTTTTCTGTTTCTTTCTATTTTAAAGTTCGATATAATATGTTTATAAACTAAAGGGGTACAAACATGCTTAATTTATACTTAACACTTATTGATTCAGATGAAGAAAAAATCAGGTTTACTAAGCTGTACGAACAGTATCGTCACCTGATGTTTTATATTGCGCAAGATATTCTAAAAGATGAGCATCTGGCAGAAGATGCCGTTCAAGAAGCATTCCTACGAATAGCAAAAAATTTTCAAAAGGTTGGAGAAATTTCTTGTCCCGAAACAAGGAACTTCACAGTTATTATTACTAGAAATGTCGCAATCACTATGGTAAATCATCAACGCGATGATTTAGATATGGATTCCTATAGAGAAAAAGCTTCTTCAGAATTTACCGAAGACGTATTCAAATGCGTATCTAATAAAATACTGATGGATTGTATATTGAAGCTTCCTGAAACCTATCGAGATTCACTTTACCTTTACCATCTCTATGGGTACTCTTTTAACGAAATCTCTAATCTACTGTCTATTTCAGTTGAAACCGCAAAGAAAAGAGCACAACGTGCCAGACATATGCTAAGAGAGCTTCTGGAAAAGGAGGGATATTATCATGAATAAAAATTTTAATACCGCCCTTGAAAAAGCATTTAATAAAGAATTTTCTTGGTTGGATCACTTTGAAAATCCCTACTCAACATATGGGTTTTCATCACAGTTTGAATCCAACATAAAGTCCATCATCCCTAAATCAGCATTTACTTATGTCAGTGTTGGAAAGAAAAGAATCCGTAAGACTTTATTGGTAGCACTGGTTGCATTATTAGCGTTGGTCATTACCGGTTGTGCTGTTGCCGTTCACTATATCATAGAATGGCATGAAGAACAAAACATTAACCAGGGCACCTTGGATGTAACCTTTGACATCAAAGGGCAAGATGCACCAGAAGAGGAGGCTACGAGTATTCCTGAAACACCTACAGGATATACCATTACAGAACAACACATCGATGTTAGTTCCTGTATCATTATCTATTCTGATTCACAGGAAAATCAAATCGTCTATTCTCTCAACAATATAGACAATATGAAGGTCAGTATCGACAATGAAGTCGCCGATTTTGAAGAAACAATAATAAATGGATGTAAGGGCTATAGCTCTTCTAAAGACGGCACCAATGCACTCTATTGGGCAAGTGTCACGCATTTCTACGAACTACAAGGAACTTGTGATATGGGCATCCTTCTCACAATGGCCGAAAGTATGGTCAACTAAATAACTCTCCAAAAATGAATTCTTTGCAAAGTAAAAACCACCTTGAGATACTTTCAAGGTGGTTTGCTTTAAATAGGTTCGATAATAAATGTTGGGGTAGTGAAATTAATTTTCACTTTCACCAGCATTTTTTAGTATAAAAAAAAATGAGCATAAGTGCAATCTCAGTTACAATTAAAGTGACCAAACCCAACAGAACGGAGGTATGCATTATGCTCAATACAAATTATACAGAAAAACTACTAGAATTAAAATATGTAATTTTGTTAAACATCGAAAATACTAAAGACTATAAGATTGTGGAATTTAAAATGGCACAAAGAATTCATAAATATCCTAGATGTGGTGATGAGACTTCCAAAGTTCACGACTATCGTATTCAGGATGTCAAGGATATTCCAAGCTTTGGTTATATGTTTTAAAATTTTTAAATGATACAGTATAAATTGAAGAATTCAAGGGTAATGCCGGTAGAAAATTTCAGTGTATACTCACAAATCCGAAAAAACATGAAGTATTAGATGTTCTTCCAGAAAGAACTATAGAAAGCCTAAGTGCCTATTTTGCAACGTTTAACAATCGCAATAATGTT
>JAWRJF010000042.1:0-57198 GCA_040307645.1 Anaerovoracaceae bacterium
AAGCGTTGATATGAGAAAACAAGTTAATGGACTTCTATTACTCATTGAAAGCGCTTTTAAACTAGACCCTTATGAAAAGGCTTTATTCATCTTTCACAATAAAAGTAAAGATAAAATCAAAGCTTTGCGTTGGGATGAAAAATGAGATATCTAAATTCAGAGATGCTATCATATACAGCGTTAATCAAGAAATTCCACTTAGAAACTTTGTATTAGACGTAAGACTTGAATGCAGTAATAACAAGTGTGAGAGAAGCATTAAGCCATTGGTAATTGCTAGAAAAACTTTCTTTTTTGTAACACACCATCAGGCGCAGATGCTTCTGCAATTACATTTAGTCTAGTTGAAACCGCTAAAGAAAATAACTTAAATATATTCAAGTATCTGGAATATATTCTTGATTGTATGTCTCAAGATAACAATTACGATATTGAAAAGCTTATGCCCTGGTCAGATGAAATTCCAGAAGAATGCAGGGCCAAGATAATATCCGAATAAATGCACGAAAAAAATTCGCGTACGATAGTGCACTATAGTGCACCATCAATCGCGAATTTTATTTTTGAATATGTGTCAGCATTTGACGCTTACCTTAAAATATCATAAACCATAAAATTTAACATCACTTATTTGACTGAGATCAAATAGCAAAACTGGACGCATAAAAATGCGTCCAGAAAGTCAATTTTTTTATTAAATTGTGTGTCACCCCAATATTTGACACAGAGCCATTATTTTTCAATTACAACTGCTGTACCCTGTCCACCACCGATACATAGTGTAGCAAGACCAAGATGAGCATCTTCTCTCTTCTGCATTTCATAAATTAATGAGATTAGAATTCTTGCACCGGAAGCTCCAATTGGGTGTCCTAATGCAATTGCTCCACCGTTTACGTTTAAGATTTCTTTATTAAATCCTAATTCTTTACCAACAGCTAATGACTGTGATGCAAAAGCTTCGTTAGCTTCGATTAAGTCAAGTTCTTCAACCTTAACGCCAGCTTTTTCTAATGCCTTTCTTGATGAAGGGATTGGTCCAATACCCATGATTGATGGGTCAACACCTGCTGATGCGTATCCTTTAATAGTGCAAAGAGGCTTGATTCCTAATTCTTCAGCTTTTTCTTTTGACATTACAACTAAAGCACAACCTGCATCGTTTAGACCTGAAGCGTTAGCTGCTGTAACTTTTCCGCCATCTCTCTTGAATGCTGGCTTTAATTTAGCCATTTTTTCAATTGTTGATCCAAATTTAGGATGTTCATCAGTATCAAATACGATTGGATCTCCTTTTCTCTGTGGAATTTCTACAGGAACAATTTCATCCTTGAATTTTCCAGCTTTAATAGCTGCTTCAGCCTTCTGCTGTGAAGCAAGAGCAAATTCGTCTAATTCTTCTCTTGAAAGACCCCACTGTTCTGCAATGTTCTCTGCAGTGATACCCATATGGTAATCATTGAATGCGTCCCAAAGACCATCGTTAACCATGATGTCTACCATCTTAGTGTTGTTCATTCTAGCTCCCCATCTAGCTGTAGGAACTACATATCCTGCTGCTGACATATTTTCAGCACCACCAGCAACTATAATATCAGCATCGCCAGCTTTAATAATCTGTGCAGCTAATTCAACAGCTCTTAAACCTGATCCACATACTTTGTTTATAGTCATAGCTGGAACTTCAATTGGAAGACCTGCATCTAACATCATCTGTCTAGCAACGTTCTGTCCTAAACCGCCCTGTAGAACGTTACCCATGATTACTTCTTCAACCATTTCTGGTTTAAGTCCTGCTCTGTTAACCGCTTCCTTAATTGCGATAGCTCCTAAAGTTCTAGCTGATACGTCTTTAAGACTACCGCCAAAGCTACCGATTGGTGTTCTTACTGCACTTGCAATTACAACTTCTTTCATATTAATATCCTCCTTGATTTTACTCTTTTCACGCTAAACTGAATATCCTCTCATTTTATTCTACTACATAGGTTTTAAAAATTCAAGTGGCTACAGTAATCTAGCAGAATATTTCTCTGCCATATGGTGAGGTTTATAGCTTTCCTTGGCCTTTCTGAGGTTTTCTAAACCCATATCCTCTTCTCTATTTACATATACAACCTCATCTGGTAAATGTTTACAAAATTCCATATTTATTGCCTGGTATAATCCACGGAAAGAATCATTGGCTTTTTCAAAATGTGTAACAGCTGTATCTTTACTTAACAGTTCCCCAATAGCAAAAGCTTCGATTTTTCCTTCTATTAATATAGCTCCAGAAAAAACTCCCGGGTGAGATATAAATTCTAACACCTCTTCAATAGCCGTTTCTTCTAATTCTAAACTCTCTATCTCATCTTTTTCATAATTTCTATTTTTCTTAAGCTGTGCAACAAAATCCTTTATCTCCGGTACCATATCTTTTGTTATAGTCTTGTATTCATATTGGTAATTCTTAAGAAAATGGTTTAAATGATTTTTCTTTTTATGAAGAGCCCGTCCGCTATGGGTAATCATTTTTTCTTTTAGATACACATATTCATCATCATCTCTGTCGTGAGAGATTTCTAAACCTTCTGGAAAAGCCTCCTCTAAAAAGTGAACCATATGTCCTGGTATTACTCCAATAGAGAAAGGAATTTTTCGTTGATCAAATCTTTTCTTCGCTTCTAAAATAGTGTATCTAAGCTTTGCCGGTTCATACCAGCCATCCTTTGTAAGTGGCATTGCAATTATAGCCTTTGGATCCTCTTCAATGCAATCAGCTCCAGCTAAACAAAGATATTCTCCAATGACTTCCCAACAGACACAGTATGTGTTTCTCCAAATATAATTGGAAAGCATCGTATATCCTGCCCCTTGATAATCAAAGCCATTAAAGTAATCTTTTAGTATCTCAACATCTTCTTCACTCAGTTCATCAAAACAATGTTTTAATATATTCATTTTCCACCTTCATCTATTTAATTTCTATATTCCATTTTTTTACTTCATCTACAATCCTATAACTTGTAAGGTCATAATGTAATGGCGTAATGGACGCATAATTATAATGTGCTGCTGTTACATCAAAACACTGTGGCGCATTGGAAAAGTCCGCAGGTTCTCCTGCAAGCTTATATTTTTTTATTCCATCACTCTCCTCAATTAAGTGAAATCTGTCACTGTAGTAGCGATCTCCTAATGCTGTAAACTTAACCCCTTTTATTTCTTCCTTTGGAAGATTAGGTACATTTATATTTATTACTGTATCTACTTCAATATCTTTTTTTACCATTGGGATTACATCTACAGCTAGCTGACAAGCTGCATCAAAATGTGTAGCTTTATGGCTGTCAACTGAAACAGCTACTGCTTTTACTCCTGATAGGGAGGCTTCCATAGCCGCTCCTACAGTTCCCGAGTATAAAGTGTCTCTCCCTAGATTACTCCCTAAGTTTATGCCAGAGAAAACCATATCCATAATAATGCCTCTCTCTCGAAAAAGTTGAAGTCCCATTTTTACACAGTCTGCCGGGGTTCCCGAAACTTCCAGAGCTTCCTCTGCGAAAGAAAAATCCACGTTTTTCACAGAAACCATCTGCTCTAGCGTTATTGCATGGCTGTTTGCACTTCTCTGAGTGTGTGGAGCGCTTACATATACATTTGATACTTTGGAAAGCGCCTCTACTAATTTTTTTATGCCTATTGCATTTATTCCATCGTCATTAGATACCAATATATTCATTATATTTCCATTACCTTTCCTATTGAGTCATAAATCACCAAAGTTGCCCTATCATCGTAAGGTGTTTTTGATTTATTTATTAATACTAGATTTTTTCCTTTAAAATAATTAATTAGTCCTGCTGCTGGATATACTACTAATGATGTTCCTCCTATAATTAAGGTATCAGCATGTTCTATTGCTTCAACTGCACCATATATTGTATTCTCGTCTAAAGCTTCTTCATATAAAACAACATCCGGTTTTACTCTCCCACCGCACTTAGTACAATAAGGAATTCCATCCCTGCAGTTGTTTTCATTCATTACATAGTCTACATCATAAAATTGACCACAATCCTCGCAATAATTTCGAAGAACTGACCCATGCAATTCAAAGACTTTTTTGCTACCTGCTTTCTGATGAAGTCCATCTATATTCTGAGTAATTACTGCTTTTAGCTTGCCTTCTTTCTCTAGCTCTGCTAATGCAATATGGGCCTTGTTTGGCCTGGCCTCTTTATAAATTAAGTTTTCTTTATAGTACTTAAAAAACTCTCCTGTATGCTTTAGGTAAAAGCTGTGGGAAAGCATTTCTTCTGGGGAGTATCCATATTTTTCTACTGCATTATACAGGCCTGCCTCTGATCTGAAGTCAGGTATATTACTCTCTGTAGAAACTCCTGCGCCGCCAAAGAATACTATGTTTTTGCTATTAGCTATAACATCTTTTAATCTGCTATCCATGGTTTGCCTCCCTACTTGTTTTTTACATAACTTTAATATATTATAAAATAACATATATCAATTTAGTATACCACAAAATATAATATAGTACATATTTTCCAGGAGGTTTTTATGTTAAAAAGCAAAACAGCCCTAGTCTTAAGTGGCGGTGGTTCAAGAGGCGCATATGAAGTAGGAGTCTGGCAGGCTTTAACCAGGCTTGGTATAGATATCGATATAGTTACCGGCTCTTCTGTCGGGGCAATTAATGGTGCTATGATAGCGCAAGGTAACTTAGATTTGACTGTAAAACTATGGAAAGAGATGGAAACCCATATGATCTTTGATGTGGACCAAAGAGACGAACCCTTTGACTATGCAAAAGATTTTGCAAAAGAAATTCTTCTAAATAAAGGTGCCGGATCTACCGGTCTTCAAGAACTACTAAGGCAATATGTGGACGAAGATACCCTAAGATCTTCTAAAACTGATTTTGGACTGGTGGCTGTTGAGGTTCCTTCAATGAAAGGTCACTATCTATTTAAGAGCCAAATCCCTAAAGGTTATATCTGTGATTATATAACAGCAAGTGCTTCTGCTTTCCCTGCTATTCACAGCCACAATATAAATGGTACCTCTTATATCGATGGAGGCTACGCAGATGTTCTCCCTGTAAAAATGGCCTTATCTAAAGGGGCCACTACAATTATCGCCGTTTACTTAGAAAGTTTCGGTTTTCTTCACCAGGAAGACTATGCAACCCTTGATAGTTTTAAGATGATTAGGTCTAAATGGGATTTAGGGAATTTTCTTCTTTTTGATAAAAAAAATACCACTAGACTAATTAACTTAGGGTATTTAGACTGCATGAAAGCTTATGGAATTTTCGATGGTGAACATTACACCTTTGCTCACGGATCCTTTGACAAAAGAACATTAAAGCAAGCTGAGGCTGCCGGCAGAGTTTTAGATCTTGATCCAACTATTATATATACAAAAGAAGTCTTTATTTCAAAAGCTGCTGAAGCCGCAAAATCCAGTTACAGAGATATAAAAGAAATCTATCTGGAAAATAACACAACAACTAAAGACTCCCCATTAGACTGGGAAAGTATAGACACTTTAAACAAAATAAAGGATTTGTTTAAAGTGGCAAATCGTAAAACCGCCGTTTTATTATTGGCAAAACACATATATGAAAAAGGTGAAAATAGCCTTTTTATATCTAAATATGTTAAGAAACTATTTCCTCTTGAAATTGCTGCAGCCCAATTTATTGGCAAAATAATATAGCCTTTACGTTAATATTCTAAAAAATCACGATAAAAGAGACCATCTTAAGACGGTCTCTTTTGTTATTGTTTCAGTTTTATTTTACAGTTCTATAAGCTTTATTAGACCAAGCAGTGTATACTTTTTCGTTTCCAACCATTCTATAGCCTCTAACTTTGTAGAAGTATCTTGTGCCTTTCTTTAGCTCTTTTGTGTTTTTATAAGTTGTTTTAGTTGTTTTGAAATATGCAGTTTTTCCAAATCCACTATATCTTTTAGTTGATTTGAATACTTCATACCCATCAACTTTATAACCTCTGCTCTTTGTCCATGTAAGAGAAATCGAGGATTTTGCTGCAGTTGAGCTTGCCTTTAAAGTAGTATTTTTAACACCCTCTTTAATTCTATCAAACTTAGCTTTTTGGTCTGCTACCATTTTTTCTGCTGTTTCTTCATCTAGTAGTGCGAAATATGAAAAATGGTTAGTTGGGAATTTGTATGCATATCCATCTGCCAATTTAACAGTTTGTCCAGGCATTTTTGAAACAATGCCACCATCAGAAACATGTACTACTGCAATTTTCTTACCTTCCATTGATTTAGGTACTCTCAATGACACATTAATTATACCACCATCAAAGTTTGAAATAGTTCCCTGAGATGTAACTATTTTTAATTGGTAAGCTATAGCATTCTCACCAACTACATGATCAATATCATCAGGCGCTTGAGCCATTTTTTCTAAAACTATATTAACAGTACCTGTTACTTCTTTTTCGGTTATTGTCTTAATAGTATTTCGGTCTATTTCCAACTCTCCACTTGGAGTAATAACTTTCACTGTAGCCTCTGTTTCTGCATAAATTCTTTTTACGGTATCTGCAGGAAGAGCTACCTCTACCTTATCATTATTAGCCTTGGTTCCATCAATTATTATTGTTGAAGTAACCTCTTTAGCTCCAGCTTTTTTGGCTTCTTTCTCTGCTGCTAAAGCTTTCTCCACTAGCTTATCTGCTGTAGTACTATCTACAGATACTACTGATGTGTTTTCTGTAACAGTTACAGTTCCTTCTGTTGATGTAGTAACTTCAGTTTTTCCATCTACGATTGGTTTTGTTTCTGTAGTTACATTATCTTTATCATTGCCACCAATTACAGGCGGAACTGCTGCGTCAGCGGAAGCTGCTTTTAATAATACATTAAGGAATCCTCCTAAATTGAGATCGGTTCCATCAAAGGAAATCTCTTTAAGGCCTGTAATATCAAGATCAATCTTCTGTGTAAGTTTTAAATCTAAATCCCCACTTATTAACTGTGAATCTTTACCTATGGTTACCTTTATCTGCCCAGATGATGCAGTCGAACTAGGCGTATCTTTAGTAATCTCACTTATATCAAAAGGTGACAACTTAGCTGTTCCTGTAAGCTCAACTGCTTTATTTCCTGCTTCAATTTTAGTAGCGCTTCCTAGGGTTACTTTGGTTTCACCTACTCCTGAAGTGTTTTGGATTAGCTTTGCTATTTCTTCCCACTTTCCAGCAGCTTTACTCTTATCCACTGGAGTTGCCACAATCTTACCACCGTCATTTTTAACTGTATATCCGACTCCGTTTATATAAATATTCCTTGAGCCTGTAAGATTACTAGTACTTAGAGAGCTGATATTAAAAAATTTCGAAATCTCAGTAGCAGAAATCACCTTTTTGTCAGTTATTCCTAGTCTCTCAACATCATTAAACTCAATATCAATTTTATTCGCTCCGGTCCCTGTTCCCGTTTCCAATGTTATAACATAATCTTTATCCACACTTACGGTTGCACTATCCTTGCCGTATGAAACTGTAGCCTTAAACTTTGGGGCTTGCACTTCAGTCTCTGCAAAGGCCATAGTAGGCATAAAGCATACTAATAATGCCATGATCAAAAACGTGCTAAGAATTTTCTTCATATCTTTCCTCCTATATAACGTTCTATTTTTAAAAAAACTAAATTATTATTAAATTATAACATTTTAAGGAAATTAATCAATATTCATACAACAATTCATTTGAGAATTTATGTGTTTCGTGATTACTACACGATTTTAGTATTGAAATATTCTTTGGCTGGACCTTTGCAAAGTGCTGATGCTAAAACAATTGCAATAATAATACCTGTAGCAAATTGCCCTACATTCCAAGGAACTCCAATAACAGGAGCAGCCCAGTTACCATAAATCACCCCTTCTGCAACATAGTAACCGGCCACCATTTCAAGACCTCCCATAGTCATAGGTAATACAAGACCAAGAGTTTTACCATGAGGCTTATTGCCAGAAAACATTTCTTCCACTAAGAAACCTGTTATCAACGCCATAAGTAGTTTTACAACAAGTGTCCAAGGTGCCCAGACCCCGGCACCGCCCAGCAAATCACCCATTGCAGAGCCGACGCCAGCAGCCAGAGCACCATTTTTTTTGCCTAATAGGAGAACTGATAAATATATCATGGCATCACCAAGGTGGACATATCCTTGGGTAAATGGAATTGGTACTTTTATAAACATTGTGGTAACGGTTATCATGCACATCATAAGTGCCGTCATAACTAAACTATTTAACTTAATATTTTTTGTCATATATATTCCTCGCTGTATCATTATTAATGTTTATTTAGAGAAAGTTTGTATCACAAAATCCTAGTTAAGATTTGTGATAATACGCCGGTTAAATAAGACTTACCTTGACGTACCCTCTCCTTGATATTATAATATCACTAAAGTGTTCATATTGGAATATTCAATATTAAATAAAAATATATATACAGTTTTGGAGGTAACTGAAAATGAAGCCTATAATCCTACAGTTTGACGACAATTCTAAAGTCCCCCTATACATACAATTATATAACTACATAAAAAAAGAAATACTAGATGGAAATATGTTGGAAGGTGAAAGACTTCCATCTCTGCGTACCTTATCTAAACAACTTAATATCAGTGTTACTACTACCGAACTTTCTTACAACCAGTTATTAGTTGAAGGTTACATTATAAGCAAACCCCAATCCGGTTTCTTTATCAATCAGATAATTGCACCTACTAAGGCTGAGAACCCAGAAGCCAAATCAAACGACTTTGATTTTTCAAAATATACCTTTAAGGACTCTCCTTATAAATACGATTTATCTTGCTTCGACTTTGGCAAATGGAAAAAATGTATGGCCAGGGTTTTAAATGAATATTCTCACCTGCTATTATTTGAAAGTGACCCACAAGGCGAAGCTGCTTTGAGATTTGAAGTTTCTAAGTATGTCTACACATCCCGTGGTGTTGTGTGTAATCCAGATCAGGTGGTAATTGGAGCCGGTACACAGCAACTAACCGTTCATCTGGCCAGAATCCTTAGAAAAATGAGTATCAACCATGTAGCTACAGAAGACCCCGGATACCTGCCAGTTCAAAACATATTCCGTGATAACGGCTTTGCCATGACTAAAATTCCTGTTGAAAGAGATGGAATTGTAATCGAAAAGCTCCCAACCAATATTCCATCAGCGGTTTATGTCAGTCCTTCAAACCAATTTCCTACAGGTTCAGTAATGCCTATTGGAAAAAGATATAGTCTTTTGCAGTGGGCTACCCAAAATAATAGCATTATAATAGAGGATGACTATGACAGTGAATTACGATATTTTGGAAAACCAGTACCTTCTCTTCAGGGACTTGACAGAAATGCAAAGGTGGTTTATCTAGGATCATTTTCTTCCACACTTTTCCCTGCAGTAAAAATAAGTTATATGGTTCTTCCCCAGCATTTAGCTGAAATATTCAATAATATAAAAGGGGATTACACTCAGACTTGTTCTAAAACTGAACAATTGACCCTCGCTTTGTTTATGGAAGATGGCCTTTACTATACCAACATAAAGAAGCTTCGCAGCCTTTATTCCCAAAAGCTTCAGACTGCCATCGCAGCTTTTTCTGAATATGGGAGAAATTTCGTAGAGCCTACTAATACAAGTTCGGGTATAAATATGATAATAAAAGTAAAGACAAAAAAATCGCCGTTAACCCTTTGCAACGATGGGAAAACCCTTGGGCTTCAGCTGATGCCTGTGGCTAGTCTTACCAGTCAACATACAGCAGCCTTAATTTTTTACTATAATCAAGTGCCCCTTGACGAGCTTCCATCGTCAATAGCCGATTTAGTCGAATTATGGCGAAATTAGAGTTGCTCAACCATAATATAAATGTTAGAATGAACAAAACAATATAGTAAATTGGAGGTAATTATGGAACTACAGCAAATTTTAGAGAAAAGACAGAGTATAAGGCGCTATAAAGAAGGTGATATTCCCGAAGAGGATATCCGAGAAATTGTTGAAGCCGCTGCTTCTGCACCATCAGGCAAGAACATTCAGAATTGGCATTTTGTTGCAATAAAAAACAGAACTATCATCGAAAAAATAAAGAACGTTGTGGATAGTAAAAATGAAAGCATTTGTAACGAAATGGCTAAAGTTGATGAAGAAAAAGCAAATAGATTTAGAAAGTTTTGTAAGAACTTCACACTGTTTTTTGCGAATGCTCCTGTCTTGACTGTAGTATATAGCACTGTATATACACCTTCAGGCTACAACGAATATAAATTAATAAATGCTGATTCTTCACTTTTAGACGATCTCTTATCACATAGAAATCCAGGAATGCAAAGTGTAGGTGCCGCTCTGGAAAACTTTACACTAAAGGCTATAGACAAAGGATATGGTACCTGCTGGCTGACTAGTGCAAATTATGCCGCAGCCGAAATTGAAAAAGTTCTTAAAGAAGAAGTTGGCTTTGAAAAAGATGGATTCTTTATGGTTGCCCTAATGTCTATGGGAATTCCTGAAGACAATCAAAAGAGCCCTGCAAAGAAGGCTCTTGAAGATGTTTATACTTTTATAGACTAATAATACTATTCTATGATTTTTATCTGCAGTCCTTTCATAACAGTAAGGGCTGCTTTGTTTAATTCAGGGTCAAAACTATCGGTACACCTTGAGTCAACTGTAACCTCAACCTCTGGCAAAGCAGTTTTTACCAGAATTGCATTTGTGATGATGCAAATGTTACTTACAAGCCCTACTAGCTCCACTGACTCTATCTGTCCAAGGTTGCTTTCCAGATAGTCAACTAGTTCCAGGGATCCGAATCCAGGTTTAAAGAAGCAAGGATCCTCTTCTTTAATCATGTTTTTCACATTTCCATAAAGCTGCCATCCTTGTGTCCCTTCTACGCAATGAACCACAGGCAGATTTCTTCCTTCTTGAGTTTCCAAGTAGTTTGGCTCATGGGTGTCAAAAGTAAAGGCAACAATATCATCATTATTTCTATATTCACGTATCTTATCTAATATAGGTTCTTCTAGATTTTCAGCGCCTGTAAAGCCTAAGGCTCCGTCTACAAAGTCTTTCTGGAAATCTACTACAAGCAATAGTTTTTTCATCCTCTGTCACTTCCTTTATTTTTTTGGTACAAAATTCATACCACTAGTATAAGTTATTTTGTTATTTTTGTCTATAAATAAAGCCTCAACACCATCTAAACTTTCAATTAAGGCCTTTCCTTTCTCTACTCCAAGCAAAAGGCAGGTTGTACTTAAGCCATCACAATCTACAGATCTGCCTATATCTGCCACTATTGTGACAGCTTCAACATCGCTATCTACAGGATACCCTGTTTTTACATCTAATATGTGATGGTATATTTTATCTTTTACTTTAAAGTTTCGTTCATAAATCCCAGATGTTACTATTGTCTGATTTTTCATGTGGACTGAACCAACAATTTCTGTTCTGTCAGAATAAGGTCTCTCTATTCCGATATTAAAACTAGTCTCCTGGTTTTTGCCACCTATTGCAACAATATTACCCCCAAGATTTACAATTGCATTTGTTACACCTTGTTCTTTAAGGGAGTCTGCAACCCTATCTGCAATATACCCTTTTGCTATTCCTCCAAGGTCTATTTCCCCTTCAGGATTTTCAAGAGCAATGGTATCCCCTTCAATCTTAATTTGCTTATAGCTAACTGCTGACAGTGCTTTTTTTATATCCACTTCAGCTGGTACCTTTGGTTTTTCACTGTGAAAGTCCCAAAGATCTGTTACTTTACCAATTGTAATATCAAAACGTCCTTTGGATAAATCCCCATATTGAATTCCTTTATTTACAACTTTTATTGTCTCATCATCGACCTTTACAGCTTTTCCTTTGCTGTGATTTATCTTGTAAATATCTGAACCTTTTTTAGTTTTACTCAAAAGATTTTCATACTTGCTGCAAACTTTAAAGCCTTTATCTATGGCTTCTTTGGCTCTGACTTCTGACATATCCTCCATATTATATATAGTTATGTCACATACAGTGTCTAGATAATAGCTTGTTTTTGTAACTGGCTCTACCTTTCCACACCCTGTTTGTGTTATAATAATTAGTACTATTAATAATGTAGTCAAAATTATGGAATAATATTTTTTCATATATACCTCTTGATTTAAGGAGCTTTCTATGATTAAAAAAGCTGATATTTTTTTGTTTATAGTTCTAGTAATATTAGGCCTAATAATTTCATACCTGTCTGTAGCAGACAGCGTTACAGGCACTAAAGCTATTATTACTGTAGACGGTAAGGTTTACGGGATTTATTCTCTTACCAATAACCAAACCATAACAGTTAAAGAAAACGATCATCTTAATAAGATTACCATAAAAGACGGTGCTGTTTCAATGTCTTTTTCAGACTGTCACAACCAGATATGCGTTCACCATTCTCCCATATCTAAAACAAAGGAAAGTATAGTCTGTCTACCAAATAAAGTCATGGTAGAAATCGTCGGTGGCACGGAAAAGGAGGATGATTTAGATGCAATCTCAAACTAGCAAGCAGACAGCTAGCACGAAAAAGCTTGCTCTTAGCGCAATGTTTGCTGCTCTTGCTCTTATTTTTTCATATATAGAATTCATAATACCTTTCTCTGTGGGAATTCCAGGAGTAAAACTGGGTATTGCTAATCTTGTAATAATTGTTGCCTTATATGCCATGGATTTTAAATACGCCCTGACCATTAATGTGGTGCGCATACTTGTTGCCGGACTCTTATTTAATGGGGTCTTTGGTACTCTATACTCGCTGGCCGGCGCAACATGTAGTTTAGTTATAATGTGGGGTCTTAAGAAAACCGGACTTTTTAGCATGGTTGGCGTCAGCATGGCCGGAGGAGTTTTTCATAATTTAGGCCAGCTTCTAATTGCCGCTTTTATTGTTTCGAATTTGAAACTCTTTTCCTACTTCCCTGTTCTAATGTTTTCAGGGCTTATAAGTGGAATTTTAATAGGTATAGTATCCTATATTGTTTACCAAAAGGTCCCAACACAATTATTTCATTAGGTTATCATTATTTTATAGTGGTTTTGTTTCGTTACGGAGCCACTCTTTTTCTTCTTCATTAAGATTATCTTTTAGCGCTTCGTAAACTTTTTCATGGTAGTCATTTAAATAAACGATTTCTTCTTCTGTCAAAATTTCCTTTAATATAACCCCCCTGTCAAAAGGACACAATGTCAAAGTTTCAAAGCCCAAGAATGTGCCATATTCTGTTTTTTCTCTATGTTTACAAAGAAGTTCATTTTCCAGCCTTATGCCATACTTCCCAGCAAAATATAAACCAGGCTCGTCGGTAGTTATCATTCCAGGCAGGATTTTCTCATCGGTGTATCTTGGTCCAACACCATTAGGCCCTTCGTGAACACTTAAAATATGTCCTACTCCATGTCCTGTTCCATGGTTGAAATCTAAACCTTCTTTCCACAGTATGCTTCTAGGAATAGTATCTAGCTCAGCTCCTGTTGTACCCTCTTTAAAAACTGTTTTTCCCAGGCTTATCATAGCCTTTAGGACAAGTGTATAGTTTCTCCTCATTTCCTCTGTTACGGGGCCTAATGCAACCGTTCTAGTTATATCAGTGGTTCCATCTATATAGTGTGCTCCTGAATCAATAAGCAACAATCCTTTTTTCTCAAGTTTTTTATCAGTTTCTACTGTAGGGGTGTAATGAACTATTGCCCCATGGTCTTCATAAGCAGAAATAGTATCAAAGCTAAGTTCAATGAATCCCTCCTGCTGACTTCTCATTTTTTCCAAATAATCGCTTACAGATAGTTCACTGATATTTTCTTTTCCAATTGTTTTTTGTAGCCAGTATATGGACTTTACCATTGCAATACCATCTTTTTTATGAGCACTTTTAGTGGCTTTAATTTCTATTGGATTTTTTATTGATTTTAGATACTCTGCAGGATTAATATCATCTATTATTCTTACATCTTTGGGGATATTTCTGTATAGGGTATAATTTACCAGCTTTTCGTTAATTAATATTGACTCCTCTACCTTAGCTATATCATCATAGATATCATAATAACCCTTTACCTTAATTTCTTTATCGTTTAATTTATCTTTAATACTGGTCTTAAAGGTATAGAGTACTACCTCATCTAATGTTATTAAGCAATAACTATAAAAAACCGGTGTATTGTCAACATCTTTTCCTCTTAGGTTAAAAATCCATGCAATATCTTCAAGGCTTGTTGTTAAATGAGTTTTAACATTTTTCTTTCGCATTATATTTCTTATTTTATTTATTTTTTCGTCTGTTTCCATACCAGTACTGCTAAAAGGAATCTCATATGGTTCTTCTGGCTTTAGCTTTGGTCTATTATCCCAGATTTCATCAATATAATCATTGTTATATATAAGGTTACCCTTAAGATTCTTCCCAAAATCAGCGCTGATTACTCGACCATCACAGGCTATAACTTTAGAATTTTTGCCTAGTCTCTCCAAGAACTCTTTCACTGTAGGTACATTCTTTTCCCCTATTTTACATAGAGTTATACCACTGTCTTTCAGCTGTGCCTCTGCCTGCAAAAAATATCTACCATCAGTCCATAGCAATGCTTCATCAAAGGTTATAACAAGTGTCCCGGCTGAACCTGTAAAACCAGAAAGAAATTGTCTTTCTTTAAAAAAATCATTTACATATTCTGACCCATGGTAGTCAGTTGTAGGTACTAAATATGCATCAATTCCATTTTTCCGCATCACTTTTCTAATTTCTATAATTTCTTTTTTCATTATATTTCTCCTATTATTATCATCTTCAATGGAAAAAACCAGCACAGTTTTTATATGTGCTGGCTAATAGTTATTTTGCAATTCTAGATGTTTTATCAGACCACTGAGTGTAAATCTTTTTACCCTCCACAAATCTGTATCCTCTTACTTTATAATAATATCTAGTACCTTTTTTTAGTTCTTTAGTGTTTTTATATGTGTTCTTCACTGTCTTAAATATTGGTTTACTTCCATAACCAATATTCTTCTTAGTTGATCTAAATACCTCATAGCCATCAACTTTATATCCTCTGGATTTAGTCCATGAAATTGTTACGTAACCACGCCCCACTTTAGAAGATGCATTTAATTCAGTATTTTTTACTCCTGATATTATCTTTATAATACTAGGTTCAGTTGGCGACTCCGGCTCTACTGTTTCTCCCGGCTTTACCGGTTCAGTAGGGATTACTGTATTTGAAAATTCCAAAGATACAACGATATCTTCTCTGCCTGATATTGCCTTTAATAAAAAGTTCTTTGCTTGAATTCCTGTTTCAATAGCCATTACTTTAGAGCCTGTAACCTCTTCCGCATTTAACCCTGTTATATTAATGTTTAAATTTTTTAGGAATTTCTTTTTTACTCCATTTATTTCTTTTACCGAATCCTTAGGTAAATAAATTTTAATCTCTCCGTCTGTAGCACTACTCTTCATGGTTGCAGTGCACGATAATAAAGATTTCCCACTGTTGGCTTCATAGGCTCTGTCTATTCTTCCACCCCAGTTTTTAACCTGAAATGTTGCTCCAATAGGTAATTTTTCATTTTCCGTCGGACTAGTATTCTGAAGATTTTCTGTTATTTTATCCTGAATATGTTTCTCGGTGTCTACACTACTATTATATAATTCTACTTTTACATTTCCCCAATTATTACTAACTTTATATTTAACGGCCTCACCATCAACATTTAGTTTAATAATTGCACTACTTTTTAAATTGGATACATCTGCCCCTGTAAAATTCAAAATATTATTTTCACTTGCTTCTACTCCATAAGAAATACTTGGCATAAAGCAAAATACCATAGCCACTGTTAAAAATGTTGCTAAAAACTTTTTCATGATTCACTCCTTTTAGTTTATATATTACTTAGTATAGCATACTAGTAATAAATAATAAAGAAATTATCCTATCTTAAACATCAAGAAATCCCCAGATTTATATCTGAGGATTTCTCTTAATTTTTAATGTAATTATTATATTGAATTATTCAGCCTTTGCTTCGCCTTCAGCCTTTGGAGCTGCTGGTTTTGCCGGAACTGCTTTTTTAACTCTCATATTTAGAATTGCACCTGTTGGACATTCTTTAACACACAAACCGCAGTTTTTGCACTTCTGTGGATCAATGTTTGCTAGATTGTTTTCAACAGTAATTGCATCGAACTTACAAACTTTTTCACATTTCTTACATCCGATACATCCGTTTGTGCAAGCTTTTCTTGTAACTGCACCTTTGTCAGTTGATTTACATTGAACAACTACTAAGTTTTTCTTTGTCTGCATTCTAATTACTGTGTTTGGACACACATTAGCACACATTCCACAACCTACACAAGCGTCTCTATTTACAACTGCAACTCCATTACATACATGAATTGCATCATACTGACAAACAACTTCACAGTCGCCTAGTCCTATACATCCATGAGGGCATGCACTCATACCGCCGAAAAACTGTTTTGCTGCCGCACAAGTCTTTACGCCATCATATTCCATGATTGTTTTCGCTGCATCTTTAGTACCGTTACATCTTACAACTGCAACCTGAGGATCTGCATCCCCTGCTTCTACTCCTAAGATTTCCGCAAGCTTAGCAGCAACTTCTGCTCCTCCAACAGGGCATTTTGATGCGCCTACAGAAGGATCTTCAGCTAAAGCGTTTGCATAGTCATCACAACCGGCATATCCGCAAGCACCACAGTTAGCCCCTGGTAATTCTGCTCTTAAGTTAGCAACAGTTTCATCAACTGGTACAAAGAATACTTTTGATGCAATTACAAGGATTGCTGCGGCAACAAGACCTATTGCAACAACGATTATTACTGGTGTCATAATATTCATTTCTCATCGCCCCCTTTACTGGAATAGTCCACTAAATCCCATGAAGGATAGTGATAACATAGCTGCACTGATTAAAGTAATAGGAACACCTCTAAATGCTTGAGGAACACCATTTTCATTTTCTAATTTACCTCTAACTCCAGCAAATAATACCATAGCTAGTAAGAAACCAATTCCTGCACCAGCTGCATTAAATATTGACTGAACATAAGATAAACCATCGTCGATGTTCATTATTGTAACACCTAGTACTGCACAGTTTGTAGTGATCAAAGGAAGATATACTCCTAGGGCCTTATGTAAAGCCGGTATAAATTTCTTTAACATCATTTCTACTAATTGAACTAACGCAGCAATTACTAAGATAAATACTATTGTTTGTAAATAACCGATTTCATTATTATTTAAAATTGTCATAATTGGATAAGTTGCAGCGGTTGCAAGAACCATTACGAAAATAACCGCAACTCCCATACCTACTGCTGAATCTAATTTTTTAGATACGCCTAGGAATGGACAAATACCTAAGAACTGAGCTAATACAAAGTTGTTAACTAAGATTACACTCATCATTATTGTAATAATCTCTAACATGCTTTTTCAGCTCCTTTCTCACATTCTTTTCCACCGCACATTGATGCCATTGCGCAGCCCTCGCATCCAAATCCTTTCTTCTTAATTGCCTTGCCCTTTGTAAAATAGTTTACTGAAGCAATTAGGATTGCATAGACAAAGAATCCACCAGGAGCTAACATAAAGATTCCCATTGGGTCAATATGTCCTGCAAGGATGCTGAAACCAAATATAGTTCCTGAACCAAGTAACTCTCTGATTGCACCCATTATACCAAGAGCAAGAGAGAATCCAAGACCCATTCCAATACCATCAAGAGCTGAATCTAAAACTCCGTTTTTACTTGCAAACATTTCTGCTCTACCAAGTATTATACAGTTTACTACAATCAATGGAATAAATAATCCAAGTGATGAGTAAAGGGATGGTACAAAGGCCTGAAGTAATAATTGGACAACTGTTACAAACCCTGCAATTACTACTATATAACATGGTATTCTAACCTTGTCTGGTATTATGTTTTTTAGTAGTGAAATTACAATATTTGAACAGATTAATACTGCCATAGCGGAAACACCCATTCCAAGTCCATTTAATGCTGATGTAGTGGTGGCAAGGGTAGGACATGTTCCTAGTAATAATACTAGAACGGGGTTTTCCTTAATTATACCCTTTGTCAGGATGCCTAGTTTTTTACCCATTATTTAGCACCTCCAACTTCTTTGAATTGTTCTAAAGCAGCGTTTACACCATAATGTACAGCATTTGATGTAACCGTTGCACCTGAAATATGTTTAACTGAAGAATCATCTTTTGCAGCTGTTGATTCTAGTTCTGATAATCCTTTATACTGCGAAAGGTACTCTGGTGTTTGAGCCTTAGTTCCAAGTCCTGGAGTATCTCCATGGGCTGTAACCTTAACTCCTGTGATTGCACCTGTACTGTCGATACCAATCATCTCTGTTAAAAGCCCGCCAAAGCTCTTGGTTTTTACAGTAACAACTATTCCTGCTCCATTGTCTGCAACAAAGCAATCCTCAACGAATACCTTTTCTGGCTCTAATACTACTAAATCTCCGTCATACTTTGTAAATGAATCTGCATCAGCTAATAATTCAACTCTAGCTTCATCTGCAGCTTTTGCACTGTTTTCATCGATAATTGGTTTTGCAACGCCGTAAGTCGCAGCAAGTGCAACAGTTACAATTAGACAAATACCAACTAGTACAATGATAGGTGCAACATATTCTTTAAATGTATTACTTTTCATTTTTCTTTGCACCTCCATATAATCTCTTCGTACAGAAGTTATCAATATGTGGAGTCAAGATGTTCATAAGAAGAATTGAGAAGGAAACTCCTTCAGGATATGCTCCCCAAATTCTTATAACCATTGTCAAAATTCCACATCCAACACCGAATATTACTTTTCCAAGTGGAAGAAGTGGGCTTGTTACATAATCTGTTGCCATGAAAAATGCTCCAAGCATTACACCACCAGCAAGAACGTGGAATACAGCCATTGAAATCGCACTTACATCTCCACCAACAACACTGTAGTAGATAAAAGCAAATACAAACACTGTCCCGATAAAGCATGCTGGAATTATCGGTGAAATTACTTTTTTCCAGATTAAGAACAATCCGCCGATTAACAACGCAATTGCACTTACTTCTCCAAGAGAACCTCCAATAAATCCAAGGAACATTTCCATGTTGGAAGGAAGATCTAATGCACTGCCTTCAGATAAAATTCCAAGTGGAGTAGCTCCAGTTGTAGCATCTGCAACTTCTGTCATTGATGGTAACGGCCAATTAGTCATCTGAGTTGCAAATGAAATAAATAATACAATTCTTGCTGTGATTGCAGGGTTTACAATATTTCTTCCCAATCCACCATAAATCTGTTTTACAATTATTATTGCAATAAAGCAACCGATAACAGCTATCCATAATGGAAGACTTGAAGGAACGTTAAAGGCAATCAAAACGCCTGTTACAGCTGCACTTAAATCTCTAACTGTTTGAGTCTTGTGCATCATTTTGTTATATAACCATTCAAAACCTACACAAGCTATTACACATACAAGAGTTAAAAGTATAACTCTCATTCCAAATACATATATGCTTACTAGGAAAGAAGGTGCCAAGCCAATTAATACCATGGCCATTGTTTTTGTAGTATCAATATTAGTTACAATATGTGGTGATGAAGATACTAATAAATTACTATATGTTTTATTATCCATTATTTAATTCCAGCCTCCTTTACAACAGCTTTTCCAAGCTTATTAGTGAATCCAAGAGGTCTTCTAGCAGGGCAGATAAATGAACAGCTTCCGCATTCCATACACTGCATTACCTTTAGGTCACTTAGTGCCTGAGCATCTCTTCTGTCATAGGCATCCGCAAGGGCCGTTGGTATTAGTCCAAACGGGCAAACCTGATGGCAACGTCCGCAGTTTATGCATGCTGTTTCTTCTGGTATTACAGCCTTTGCCTTAGAGAATGCAAGAATAGCATTGTTATTTTTTATAACCGGCATATCGTCTGTGAAAATAGCTCTACCCATCATAGGGCCACCCATTAATATTTTCTTAGGTTCTTCTTTATATCCACCGCAGAACTGAATTACATCATGAATTGATGCTCCAATTGGTGCGATAACGTTTTTAGGCAATACAACTGCATCACCGTCGATTGTCATTCTCTTCTGAATTAGAGGTACACCATTTCTAAAATATTGGCCTACAAAGGCAATTGAAGTAACGTTTGATAAAATAATACCAAGATCTGCAGGTAAAACTCCTGCGTTCATTGTCTTTCCTGTTATTTCATAAACAAGTACTCTCTCTGCGCCTTTTGGATATCTGGATTGAAGCTTAAATGTATGTATGTTTGTATGTCCCTGTTCTGCTAGCATCTTATCTAGCTTCTCAATGGCATCCATTTTATTTTCTTCGATTCCGATATATCCTTCTTTTAGTCCGATATACTTCATAACCAAAACCATACCGTCAATAATATCCTGTGTGTTTTCCAACATTAATCTATGGTCAGAAGTAATAAATGGTTCACATTCTGCACCGTTAACGATTAGTGTATGTACATCGTCTATGTTCTTAGGATTAAATTTAATGTGTGTAGGGAAAGATGCTCCTCCTAAACCAACAAGGCCGCTTTCTCTTATCGCCTTTACAAATCCAGGTAAATCTTCTACTTGAGGAACCTTAATGTCCTCACACATTTCTTGTTTTTTGTCAGTTTCAATAACAACTAACTGATCGTTTCCACCTACAGCAGAGCGCTGATCTTCAATAGCGACTACGGTTCCGGAAACACTTGAGTGAATCGGTGCACTTACGAAAGCATCTGTGTCACCTATAAGCTGTCCTACTTTAACGTAGTCTCCTTTTTGTACTAAAGGTTTACAAGGAGCGCCTATGTGCTGTGACATAGAAATCTTTACCACGTCAGGTACTGGCATTATTTCTGTTTCGCAGCTAGCGGTATTCTTAAAATGACCAGTCTTGACGCTAGGTAAATGCTTTTTGTTTAAACTCATTTTTGAAACCTTCCTTTCTATAATTTAAATCTTCTAATAATCATACGCATTACATTATACTACAAGGACCTATAAAAGTCACCAAAAAAATTAATTAAACGAAAATTTCGCCAGAAAACATAAACTAATTATGTTTAAAAAAATATAACTGTGGAATAATTAAATTATAACGATTAAATGTTTGTTTAATTGTTTAATCATCCAACATTAAGAAAGGAAATTTATGTAATGTCTAATGATAAAATTAAGCTTCCTCACCAACATGATTCTTCTACATGCCAATTCTTAAAATCAATGCCTGATCAAAAGGTATTTGACAATGTAGCAGAAACATTTAACATCATCAGTGACAGTTCCCGAGTAAAAATACTTTGGCTTCTATGCCACTGTGAAGAATGCGTTACAAATATAGCCGTTGCGGTGGGAATGTCGCCGCCTGCTGTCTCACATCATCTAAGAGTCCTGAAACAAAACAAGCTGATCTCTTATAGGAAGGACGGAAAAGAAGTCTACTATAAGTTAGCCGAGACAGAACTGGCTAAACAGGTCCATCGCATAGTTGACAGTATGTTTAACATAAAATGTAATATATAATATGAAGAAAGAGGTAATTAATTATGAAAAAATCATATAAATTAGAAAATCTTGACTGTGCAAATTGCGCTGCAAAAATGGAAACTGCTATAAATAAGTTAGAGGATATCCATAACTGCACTATTAGTTTTATGACACAGAAACTCACGATAGAAGCTGATGAAGATAAATTCCCAGAGATTATTGATATAGTGCAAAAATCAATTTCAAAAGTCGAAAGGGGTTGTAAAATAAAAATATGAGTAGAACACAAAAAATAGATCTTATCAAAATCGGTTCTGCTGCAATCTTATTTGCCGCAGGGTTTTTAACTGATTTATGGTGGCTTTTTTTAATAGCCTATGTAATCTCCGGGTATAAGACTATACTTAATGCAGTTTCAGGCCTTATTCATGGACAAGTTCTAGACGAAAACTTTCTTATGACAATTGCTTCCTTAGGCGCAGTTTACTGCGGAGAATATCCTGAAGCCGTTGCCGTAATGCTCTTTTATAATATAGGAGAGTTTTTCGAAGGCTATGCAGTAAATAATTCAAGAAAATCCATTGCAGGCCTAATGGATATTAAAGCAGATTATGCTAATAAGCTGGAAAACGGTAAAGAATTAACTGTAGATCCCGAAGAACTTACTGTAGATGATATTATAATTGTTAAACCCGGTGAAAAAGTCCCTGTTGATGGAATAGTTCTAAGTGGTCATTCCACATTGAATACTGCGGCTTTAACAGGTGAATCTGTTCCAAAAGATGTTACTACTAATGACGAAATTATCAGTGGTACAGTAAATCTTACAGGGGTGCTTACCATTAAAGTTACTAAGGAATATGAAGACTCTACAGTTGCTAAGGTTTTAGATTTAGTAGAAAATGCCAGCAGCCGCAAGGCGTCTGTAGAAAAATTCATTACTAAATTTGCAAAGTATTATACCCCTGTAGTAGTTGGTTTGGCAATCCTCCTTGCAGTGGTGCCTCCCCTTTTAATACCTGGAGCAACTTTTAAAGAGTATATATATAATTCTATGATATTTTTAGTAATATCTTGCCCGTGTGCTCTTGTAATTTCCGTTCCACTTAGTCTTTTTGCAGGCGTGGGATCGGCTTCAAAACAAGGTATTCTAGTCAAAGGTAGCAATTACTTAGAAGCTCTGGCAAACATAAATACTTTTGCGTTTGACAAAACCGGAACTCTGACTACCGGTAAGTTCTCGGTAACAAAGATTTTCACACTGTGCAAAGACTTCGATAAAAATAGTCTTTTGGAAATTGCAGCTTATGGGGAAAGCCTTTCCAATCATCCAATAGCTTTATCTATTGTGGATTATTTCAAGTCTAACGGTGGCAAGATTTCAACAGAGAGGTTAAAAGACTATAAAGAAATCTCAGGTAAAGGCATCCATGCACGGTTTGACGATAGCAGTATATTTTGCGGTAACGAAAAGCTTATGAGAGATCTGAATATAAAATGGACTGAACCTGATGCAACTGGCTCTGTAGTTCACGTGGCTTTTAATGATAAATATATTGGATATATTTTAGTATCTGACGTAATACGAGAAAATTCCAAGTCTACTTTACAAAGTCTCCTTTCTTTAGGAGTAAAAAAAACCGTTATGCTTACAGGAGACAGAAATGACATAGCCGATTATGTTTCAAAAGAGATAGGCGTAACCGATTTTCGCGCTGAATTATTACCTGAAGACAAGGTTCATGCCATTGAAGAACTAATGAATAACGACAAAAATGGTCATCTAGCCTTTGTCGGCGACGGTATTAATGATGCACCTGTCCTTGCAAGGGCAGATATCGGCATCGCTATGGGAGCTTTTGGTTCGGATGCTGCCATTGAAGCTGCAGACGTAGTCATAATGACTGATGATATTTCAAAATTAGAAATAGTTACTAGAATAGCTAAAAAAACTTTAAGAATTGCAAAGCAAAATATTATTTTTGCGCTAGCCGTAAAGTTTCTGATTTTAATTCTCGGTGCTTTCGGTGTGGCAAGTATGTGGGAAGCTGTCTTCGCTGATGTAGGTGTTGCTTTCATTGCTATTATGAACTCTATGAGAGCCTTGAAATTTTAATACAAAACAACCATGGAAAAACCATGGTTGTTTTTTTGTCATATGCCTACCGTAACAAAACCATCTTCATCTATACCCATCACTTTCTCTCCTTGTTCTCGAAGGCCTTGAACATATTCTAAAACCTCTTTGTCCATAACTTCTCCGGTACAAATAATAGGTATTCCTGGCGGATAAGGAATTAACGATGTCCCGCACACCCGGCCATAGGCCTTTGAAATGTGAACTTTCTCTTTTTTTTGCGGAAGCTTTACAAGCTTAAGTTTTTTATTTATTGTTGAATTAATTGATTTTTTTTCTAAAATCAATTCCCCATTTGTATTAAGAGATATCTCTCTAAGTGCCTCTAATAGCCTATCGAAATCATATCGTTTATTGCCGATTCCTGTCATACACATTACAATATTGCCGGTAACAAGTTCAACATATATGTTTTTCCTCATTAATAACCTTTCCAATTCAAGACCATCTATTCCCAAACTACCCATATCTAGATTTATTTTCGTATAATCTAGATTAGGGTCTTCCATAACCGATAACCCCCTTATCTCTTTAGCATTTTTATAAAAGTATTTCAAATTGTCATCCCACGATTTAATAAGTTCTTCTCCATTTTCCCTTATTATGTCTGCGTTTATATCCAAACTTGCCAGCAAAATGTAAGAAGGGCTTGTGCTTTCTATTAATTGTAATTTATCTGCAAAAACCTGATTATCAACTCTGTCACTCATAATGTTGACAATTGCGCTTTGGGTAAAGGATGCTAGAGTTTTATGAGTACTGTTTATTACAACATCCGCTCCCTGTTCCTCGGCAGATAAACGCCCTCTATTATTATTAATACATCTGTCAAAGAGTTTCAGATGGGCTCCATGGGCTTGATCAACAATTAATACTTTACCCCTTCTGTGGACTTCCTCAGCTATTTCTTTTATATCACTTGTAATCCCGTAGTAATTAGGGCTCGGCAAAATCACCGCTTTAGCATCAGGGTTTTCTTCAAAACAACGCAATATTTCTCTTCGGCTTATCTGCCCGGAAATGCCATACTCTTCTATTATATCCGGATATGCGTAAACAGGTTCAATTTTCCCTAGGCTCAAGCCATTAAAGATGGATTTATGACAATTCCTGGCCATAATTATTTTTTCTCCTTCTTCTACAACAGTCATCATTGCAGCAATCAGTCCAGCGCTGCTACCATTAATTAGAAGATGAGTATGTTTCGAATTATAAAGTTCCTCGTATTTTTCCATGGTGGATAAAATAATACCCTCGGTTTGAAATAGATTATCGGCACCAGGTATCTCTGTTATGTCATAGTCCACCATATTAGAAATAAAATCCCCATATCCATTTTCCAGATAGAAACTGCTGCCCTTATGGCCTGGCATGTGAAAAGAAACAGGGCCCTGATTATTATGTTTACTTAAAAAATCATAAATTCCATTATTGTTTTTCATAGTGTACTCCTACTTATAGAATGTGTTATACTTATTTTATCACTTTACCAGAAAGGAAGATAGATTTATGGCAAAGAAAAAAAGCAGAAATACAAGAGGGAAAATCATTTCTGCAGCATGGAAACTTTTTTATGAACAAGGCTATGATGATACTACAGTAGATGAGATTGTAGAAGAATCGGGCACCTCGAAAGGATCTTTCTATCACTATTTTGACGGGAAGGACTCACTATTAAGTTCTCTTTCTTATCTATTTGATGAAAAATATGATGAGCTTAAGGACACCTTAGATCCATATGAAACAGCTATCGAAAAACTAATATATCTAAATCAGGAACTTTTTTTGATGATAGAAAATAGTATTTCTGTAGATCTTCTTGCAAGACTTTTTTCATCCCAATTAATTACACGAGGAGAAAGACATCTTTTAGATCAAGATCGAACCTACTATAAGCTTACTCGTAAAATATTACAAGAAGGTCAAAAAAACGGTGAACTTAGAGAGGATCTCTCAATCAACGAAATAGTAAAGGCCTATGCTGTAATCGAAAGAGGCCTGATGTATGATTGGTGTCTCTGTAACGGCGATTATTCTCTCGCCCAATATTCCAGATCCGTATTACCAATGGTCTTAGAAATTTATAGAAAGTAGAATTATTTTTATTATTTATTTTGACTATGAAAAAGTACATACTATAGTCTATCTTATAAATGTTGATATATGAGGCTTTATATCGTTTTAATCCTTTTTATATCCTATATTTATTATGTACTGCATTCTGTGTTTCAGTCTAATTTTAGTTGTGTTATAATCTATAAATATTATCACTGAAAGGAGACTGAAAAAATGAATTCATCACAAATATGCATTATGATTGCAATTTCCATATATTTAGTTTTAATGGTTGCAATTGGAGTGTATTTTTCAAAAAAGAATAACGACGTAGGGGACTTCTACTTAGGAGGGCGAAAACTAGGGCCTTTTGTTACCGCAATGAGTGCTGAAGCATCGGATATGAGCGGCTGGCTGCTTATGGGACTCCCTGGAGTTGCCTATATTTCCGGTATTGCCGACGCTACTTGGACCGCTATTGGGCTTGCTATTGGTACATACATTAACTGGCTTATCGTTGCCAAAAGAATCCGAACCTATTCACATCATGTGGGTGCTATCACAATTCCAGATTTCTTTTCCAAAAGGTATCACGACAAAAGAAATCTCCTCAATTGTATAGCTGCGGTTATTATTATTATATTTTTCATCCCATATACAGCCTCTGGGTTTGCAGCATGCGGCAAGCTGTTTGGAAGCTTGTTTGGGGTTGATTACTTTACTGCAATGCTTATAAGTGCAATTGTAATAGTAGGGTATACAACTTTGGGAGGCTTTCTAGCTGCCAGCACAACTGACTTAATTCAAAGCATTGTAATGACAATAGCTCTTGTAGTTGTTTTAGGCTATGGTTTCAAAGTAACCGGTGGTTTTGATTCGGTCATAGACAACGCATTAACCATGCCAGGGTATCTCAGCCTCAATAATATCTTTGATGTAGACGCTATGTCTTCTTCAAGCTACGGAACCCTAAACAAAATATCAACTTTAGCTTGGGGCCTTGGATACTTCGGCATGCCACATGTACTTCTAAGATTTATGGCTATCGAAGACAAAGAAAAACTTAAAACTTCAAGACGAGTTGCAACAGTTTGGGTAGTAATTTCTCTTGCCCTTGCTATTTTAATAGGTGTTGTAGGAAATGCAATGACAAAAGTAGGTGTCATAGATGTTCTAGAAGGTTCATCCTCTGAAACCATAATTGTAAAAATAGCTGCAGTTATAAGTGGTCATGGAATCATACCAGCTTTAATTGCCGGTGTCATTTTGGCAGGTATTTTAGCAGCTACTATGTCTACTGCGGATTCCCAATTATTAGCAGCGTCTTCTAGTGTTTCTCAGAATTTGTTCGCCGACTTTTTCGGTTTTAACATGAACGAAAGAAAATCCATGATTGTTGCTAGAGGAACAGTTCTTGCAATTGCAGCTTTAGGAGTGGTTTTCGCTTCTAACCCAAACAGTTCAGTTTTTGAAATAGTATCTTTTGCCTGGGCAGGCTTTGGTGCAACTTTTGGTCCTGTTGTTCTAGCTGCGCTGTTTTGGAAGCGTTCAAACAAAGAAGGCGCTCTTTCCGGAATGATTGTCGGAGCTATAACAATCTTCGTATGGAAGTATGTAGTAAGACCAATGGGTGGCCCTTGGGATGTATATGAGTTACTACCTGCCTTCCTATTAGCTTGCATCACAATCATAGTTGTAAGTTTAATTACTGCGGCCCCTTCTAAGGATATAGAAGAAGAATTCCAATCATATAAAAGAGCTTAATAACATAAGAGCTTAACTTCAAAGTCTAATTCGACCTTAAAGTTAAGCTCCTTTTTTATGATTTTTATTAATTATAAGTCTAGTCCCTTGCTTACATTTTTCATGAAATCCTGAACGTTTGTAACTATTCCTTTCGCCGCAAGGCTTCCTCTGTCTCCAAGCTTATTTGCTGCAAACTCAGAGGTGTCTACCATGTAAAAGTATACAGGTCTTATTGTGTTATCATTTAGAACTCTATAAGTAGGTGTCATATTTCCTGTTGCTATTGTGTGCAATACTGTAGCCATTCCTATTACTGTTGTGGCCTTCCTCACATGACTTCTTATTGCGTCCTGGCCCTGATAAGTATGCTCATATACTTCAGGTAAAGGGCCATCATCTCTTATAGATCCGTTCAATACAAAAGGCACTCTATTTTTCACACAGGAATACATAATCCCATTGTCAATATTCTCTTTGTCAATAAAATTAGGTATAGACCCATATCTGTTAATTAAATTTATTGCATCTATATGATTGTAATGTCCATTAAAGTGTGGAACTTGGGTTTTTATATTTTGTCCAAGGGCTGTACCTAAAAGGGCAGCTTCAAGATCGTGGGTTGCAAGAGCATTTCCAGCAAGTAATGCATTTACATAACCATTTTCTATTAGTTTAGAAAAGGCTTCTCTAGCACCTACATCAAAAGAGCATGCCGGGCCAAGGACCCAAACTACATAACCGCCATTTTCCTTTTCATATTTTAAAAGTTCAACAAGTTTTTCGTAATCATAGGTAAACGCAGTTTCCCTACTTCTACTTTGCCTAAAAGAGAAAGTTCCCCCATTAGTCTTTTCTTCCTGTTCAAAGCAGTCAACATGAACATAGATGCCTTCTTCACAGTCTTCTGATCTTCCGACTACAATCATATCCCCAGCTTTTACATTTCTAAATTCTCTAACGAAAATTTTTCCGTTTTCAAAAATTGCAACACAGTCCATTCTACTATCTTCAGCTAAATACCATTTACCATCTATTTTAAAATACTCTGGATAAATAGATGTAGCATGAAAATTATCTGGGGCTGATTTATCAAATTCAGATTTTACTAAAACCGCATTAGGTGCGTTTACAAACTTTTCCTTACTAAAGTCAGGCTCAATATATTTAGGAATATTAAACAATTTTATCAACTCCCATATATTTTTTTAGTACCTCTGGCACTACTACAGAACCATCCTCTTGCTGATAATTCTCTAATATTGCAGCTACAGTTCTACCTACTGCAAGTCCTGAGCCGTTTAATGTATGAACAAATTCAGGTTTTCCTTTGCCTTCCGGTCTAAACCTAATATTAGCTCTTCTTGCCTGATAGCTTTCAAAATTACTGCATGATGAAATTTCAACATATCTTCCATAGCTCGGCATCCAAACTTCTATATCATAAGTCATAGCTGATGAGAATCCAAGGTCTCCAGAGCTTAGTCTTACAACTCTATATGGTATTTTTAATAATTTCAAAACTTCTTCCGCATCAGCTGTAAGCTTTTCTAATTCATCATATGATGTTTCTGGTTTAACGAATTTCACTAATTCCACTTTATTGAACTGATGCTGTCTTATAAGTCCTCTTGTATCTCTTCCTGCAGAACCAGCTTCCGCTCTAAAACAAGGCGTATATGCAGTATAATAAACAGGTAACTCTGCTTCTTCTAGTATTTCATTTGCTCTTAAATTAGTTACTGGAACTTCTGCTGTAGGTATTAAGAAGAAGTCTTTCTGTGGAACATAGAACATATCCTCTTCAAATTTTGGCAGTTGCCCGGTTCCTGTCATTGCAGCCCTGTTAACCATAAAAGGCGGAAGAATTTCAGTGTAGTCCTGATCAATTGTGTGAAGATCCAACATAAACTGAATAACAGCTCTTTCAAGCCTTGCTCCAAGCCCTTTATATACTGTAAACCTAGTTCCGGAAATTTTCGCAGCTCTCTCAAAATCCAGAATATCTAAATCCTCACCGATTTCCCAGTGAGCTTTAGGCTCAAATTCAAATTCTGTTGGTTCATCATATTTCCTAAGTTCAACATTATCGCTATCGTCTTCTCCAAACTGGACATCTCTGTAAGGTGTATTTGGAATTCCAAGAAGAGTATCTCTAAGGTTTTGTTCAACCTCTGATAGTTGACTATCCAAAACTTTAATTTCAGATGAAAGTTCTTTCATTTCAGCCATTATAGCTGTAGTATCTTCTCCAGCTTTCTTTAATTTTGGAATTTCCTTTGAAACAGTATTTTGTTTATTTTTCTTCTGTTCAACTTCAGCCAAAATTTCTCTTCTTTTCTCGTCAAATTCTTTTACTTTTTCTATGCCAAAGTCTCCTTTGCCTCTGAATTCAACTCTTTCTTTCACGTTTTCAAAATCTTCTCTTATTCTTTTAATATCTAACATGATCCTTCTCCTAAAGTAAATTCTTTTTATATGTTATATATAAGTCAGCCAGCTGATTTACTTTTTTTTGCATTTCAATCTGCAAATCTGATGCTAACTGATATTCACCATTATCAAGGGCATCTTTAGCTCTTGTAAGTAAACACTTTTCTGTTATTGTATCTTTAGCTAAGTAGTGTCTTATCCTATCAATTTCTATCCAGTTCTTTATGTCATAATCAGAAAAATCATCTTCGCTATGGCGTTTTTTACATTCTCGTACGAAGTCCATCGTGTCAGGAATAATCCTGTTATGAAGTTCTGTTTTCCACTGCGATAAAATCTGCTCTCTATATGATTCTAATACAAGATCTGTCATCACATCTCCATCTTTAAAAACTTCAAGTTTATCTGAGTATTTATCAAAGGCAGATAAATTCTCCCAAACCGTTGCCGGAGCTTCCCCAAACAACTGGTTTCTTTCTTCTTCAGTATAGAACTCAAATACGTCTTCTTCGCTTCTATACTCTCTATCTGTCTCTAAATAAAAATCTTCTTCTCCCCGTTTCTTAGATAATGACTTTTCCAGTTGAATAGGTTCTTTTTCTGACTGTAAAACCGCTTTTATTCCATCTAAAATTGCAAGATATGATGTGGCAATTACTAGATAAGTATTGCTCTTAGGGTTAGGAGATCTAAGTTCAAATCTAGTTGCTAACGGATTTTTATTATCTCTGATCAAACCCGCTAAAACAGTTCTGTTTCTAGAAGGTTCGTTTAAACTTCTCCCTAAGGAAGTTACAATACAAACCGGTGCCTCATAGCCAGGCTTTAATCTGTTAAAAGCATCATTCGTAGCGCTTACAAAGGGATTTATAACCTCATAGTTTTTTAGAAGCCCCATTAAGCCTCCAAATCCTATTGGACTCATATAATATTTTTTTGGATCACTTGAGGCAAATAAACTTATTACTTTTCCATTTTTTAATTTTGCAGCAAGACCTAAATGAGTATGTTCACCACTTCCGGCTACTCCTTCCATTGGTTTTGCCATAAATGTAACCTCAAGCCCATGCATTGTAAAAATATCTCTTACAATGTATTTTACCTGGTTTTCATTATCTGCTGCTTGTATTGCACTTGAATATTTCCAGTCAATCTCAAGCTGCTCCATAATATGGTCATAGTGACCTGAATTCCCTAGTTTTGCCTTTACTCCACCTACTTCTTTATGTCCCATTTCAACTTCAAAGCCATATTTATCTAATAAAGTCAAGGTCTCTTCTAGTGCCGTACGTACAGGTCCAATTGTTCTTTTCCAATATTGTTCTTTTAGCACTTGTGCTGTAGATAGTTGTTCTCTATCAGCTTTGTCATCGGGTGTCTTCACCCAAAACTCCAATTCAGTTGCGCTGGTAAAAACTAGTTCCTCAATATCATCTACACTATCTGCTCCATCAATATATTCAAATACATAAGGATGATCTCTTAGATCCTCCATTAATTTTTCTTCAAAATCCAATAGTGCATCTCTCAGAATAACTCTAGGCCCACATTCAAAATCATCATTATGTACTAAGAATGAAGGTATCCTAAGGGTTCCCACAGGAAGCTTCGTTTTCATATCGATGTTATTAAAATTATAATCTACATACCAGTTAACAGATAAATCAGGTATAATATCTACTTTTGCATTATTTAATTCTGCAATCTTAGGTAAAGCTACACTGGAGCCGTCTGTTTGTACGCCTACAGTAAATAGTTTTTCAATATCCTCTAAAAACAGTTTTACTGGTATCTTTTCATCTGTATCGTGACCGCCTATATCTATTCCAACCAAAGAAACAAATTGAACTTCACTGTGTTCCTTTAAAATTCTAGTTATTTCATCAGTAGAATGTTTTTCACTTGGTATATTAAATAGCATTTTGTCTAAGTCAAACTCCAGCATAATTCTCTCCTTTAGTATTATTTCATTATATATGGGTTTTGGGACATCTTTTCAGATGTCCCAAAACATTAATTTTATTCGCTTTTCGCTAGCTTCTCTAAATATGATTCAAGTTGTTTCAAATAATCTCCATAGCCGGACCAGTTACCATTCTTCTGAGCTTCTTGTGCTTCCTCATATGCTTTAACAGCCTTTTGAATCAGCTCTGCTTGAGTATCCATGGATGTGTCCGAATTTCCTGTCGAAGTATTATTTCCGGATGAACTATTATCTTTACCAAACAGCGATTCCAAAGCAGCGCTTAAAGTTGGTTCATAAGCAATCTGATCATTATATGCAACGATTACCCTTTTTACTTCCGGTATAGCTGAGTTTGATGCTTCAAGATAAACCGGTTCTACATATAGAAGTGAACTTTCAATTGGAATTACAAATAAGTTTCCTCTACTGTATGTGGATCCTGAAGAATTCCATAATGAGAATTCCTTAGAAATTTCCGTGCTTTGGTCTATCTGTGCTTCTATTTGCATTGGCCCATATATTGTCTTATTCTTAGGGAAATGATAAAGAACAAGATTTCCATACTCCTCACCATCATTTCTAGCAATAAACAATGCAGTCATGTTCTGCTTTGATTTCGGAGTATATGGTATTGAGTTTACAAATTCAGCACTCTGCTCTCCTGGGAGCTTAACAATATAATAGTTTGGTGTCATCTGAACTTGTTTAGTTCCATATATCTCATTTGCAATGTCCCAAACGTCTTCATTCTGATAGAATACTTTTACATCTTCCATATGGTATCTGCTATAAACACCAGCCTGGATTTGGAATAAAGTATTAGGATATCTTATATGGGATTTTAATGACTCAGGCATCTTGTCTACAGTCTTAAATAGTTCAGGATAAATCTTTGCAAATGTTTGAGCCATTGGGTCTTTTTCATCAACAATGTAATAACTTACATCACCATTGTATGCATCAACAACTACTTTTACAGAGTTTCTAATATAGTTAGTTCCACCCATTTCTCCTGTATAAGGTTCTGAGTATGGGTAATATGAACTTGTAGTGTAAGCATCAATCATCCAATATAGCTTGCCGTCTGCAGTCACCATATAAGGGTCATTTTCATAACTCAAGTATGGCATGATTTTCTGAACTCTCTGCATTACGTTTCTATTTATAATAATCCTAGAATCACTGTCTATATTAGATGATACTAAAAGCTTCAAGCTTCCTTCTCTTATTGTGAAGATTAATCTGTTTAACAGATTTAATTTAATCCCGGCTTTGCCTTCATACTTAGAATATTTATTGCTATCTCCATCTGGGTAGTCAAATTCATCTTCATCAGTATTTACTAAAATATAGTCATTGGATAATTCTCCAAAATAAATTTCCGGTCTTTCGATGTTTATTTCGTTTATTCTTGATTCTGGTGGAATATTTTTAATTAGCACATCTGGCTGTCCACTTGCTGTTACTGCATCTACTCTAGATAAAGTTACGCCATATCCATGAGTGTACTTAATATGCTTATTAAGCCATGTATCAGTAATTTTTGATTCTTCAATTTCTCTCGGTGATAAATATGTTTGTGTATATTTACCGTTAACCATATATCTATCGACATCAACATCATTAAATGTGTAATACTGTCTAATACTTTGGGTCTGATTATAGAATGTTTCTACTGGTTGATAGTCATTAATTCTAATGTTTCTTATTGTTTCAGTGTTTTTTGTAATATCTTCGCTTGTTAGCTGATTATCTGCAGCAAATGATTTTACTGTTACATCATCTAGCTGGTAAGCATATTGAGTATATTCGATATTCCTTTCAAGATACTTAGCTTCTTTATTGATCTCATCAGGTGAAACAATAAAGTTTTGAACAACTACGCTTGCTCCAATACCTAAAACACCAACAATTATCATAATTACAGGAATGTTTAATATCTTCTTAAACTGTTTCTTACTAATGTGCATCACTATTGTAACTGCACCAATAAGGGCTAGAACAACAAGTGCTCTATAAACCCACAGTGTAATATTTACATCTGTAAATCCGGCTCCATATACTGCTCCAGTATGCGCATGAAGTAAGTCAAACTGCTTTAAGAAAAAGTCTATAGCTACCATTACGAAAAATATAACGCCTAAGAATGATAACTGTACCGATGCAATATTTAGAAGTTGCTTAAAATTATTATCATCTAACTGTTTCTTTCGCCTAGGTGCTTGTTGAGGTCTCTGTTTTCCTGTAAACGCACCAAAAATCTTGTCAAATGGGTTTGAACCTCCTTGGAAACTTCCATTTTCAAAAGGATTGCTACTTCCAGAGTATCGCTCTTCGTTGTTAACGTACTCATAATCCTCATCTTCTCTTTCGAATATATCAGGAGAATGCATAGTCAATAAAATTGCATAATATATTACTGTTAACAGTATGATTCCTAAGATCACACCTAGTAATATGCCGTTTAACTGTTTCAAGAAATCCAGTTTAAAGATATAAAATGAAATATCTAAATTAAACAGAGGGTCTGCAATATCAAAACTAGTAGCATTTGCATACTGCAATATCTCAAACCATAATTTAGATACTGACAAGAATGATGCCCCTGCGCCAAAAACTATTGCTAAAAGATAAGTATATCTATTCAGCTTCTTCATATTAGTGTTTTCATGGGATTCTATTTTCTTAAAATAGCCTTTTTGCAATTTCTTTAAATAAAATACCAATATTCCTGACAAAACAATAAATGTCGGAATTCCTACTTTTAATTGAGTGAATAACTGTTTGAAGAACACACTCACATAGCCCATCTCTTTAAACCACAGCCAATCTGTAATAAAGTTGATTAGCAGTAAAAATAATGCAACGATAATAACGATAAACATTATTATAATGCTAACTCGATTTTGAGCTTGGATGCTTCTTTTTTCCTTTTTCAAATTTCTACCTCCTAAAATATATTCAAATGCCTCTAGAATTCTTTAACATCTGCAATTTTCATCACATTTTCTATCGGTTCTAAATAAATAATCTGTTTAGTCTCTGTTTCTTTATTGGTTTTACTATCAATTGTCTTTATCTTAGTGAAAACGAAGAATCCGTTATCACTGACTAAAATTTGACCTATTTCAAGACTATTCATGCCATAAGTTACATCTCCCTCAGTCTCAATGTTCATTAACTCTTGGTATACCGTTGTATTTGGTTTGACTAAATCAATTATATTTTTATTTTCACTGTTTTTATATGATACTAAATCAGAATTATATGCTACAACGCTACCTATTATAGCCGGGCCGTAGTTTACTTTTTTTGTCTCATTTTCATACCATAGGCTGTCTGTAAAAGGATAGGCGTTTTCTATTCCCTCAATACCATAGTCCTTATTTTTTTCAAATTTTAAAGACGTATTTTCTAATACTTTTCCAATATTTTTATTTTGGTCTTTAGTTTCGTCTATCCAATCTGTTATTTCTGTTACTTTATTTATTTTTGAACTTTCAGCTTCAGCTTCCTTGCCTTTTGACTTCCCGTCAAAAATACTCATTACAGATTTCTCCATTGTATTTATTTTCTCAGCCATTGAACTTTCAGGTGCAAACTTCTTGATACCAACAAATGCTAACTCTATTATTAGTACAATCACAAGAAACCCTATGATAATCTTCAGTGCTTTGCTTGTTTTTTTAGGTTGTTCTTCATCGTCTTCATCGTCTTCTTCGTCACAAGCATTAGAAAAAGGGAACACGTCATTAACAGATAATTTTCTTTCTTCTCTGTTCTCTTTGGGCTCGGGCTTTTTCTCTTCCTTGATAGGTTCCTGGGATTCCTCGGTTTCCTCCTTGCTGGGGGGACATTGATCCGGTTCAACCTCTTCTGTTATTTGTTCTTTTTGCTTTTCTTTGGGAACAAATTTAATAGTTGATCTTTCTAAAACACTATCACGCTGTTCTTCTTTTTCGGCAATAACGTCCTCAAAAGACTTAACTTCGTGTTCTTTTTTATCAGATATATTCTTTGGTTTTTTAAACTCATCTAAAAGTTCTTTATCAATCTTAGTTTCTACTTCAAAGTCAATCAAACTGCTTATAGGAACTTCATTTTTTTCGTCTTCGTCTTCTTCTTCTTTTATTTCTATATCTTTGACATTAGTATGTCTTAATTTTTCGTATTCTTTATCTAATATCTCTTGAAATTGTTCATTTTTTTTATTATATGTATAAAACTTATCTATATCCGTCGCATCTTCTCCCACAGGAGTCGCTGACATCTCTTTAAATAAATCTTCCTCTAACCTCTTTCCTTCTATTATCATAGGTTCATCTTTTGGCTCTTCCTTTTTTTCTTTTAGAACATCAGTTAAAGAAATCTTAGTTTCCAGAATATTACCTTTTTCATGACCTATAGCCACTTCATTGGCCTTAATTTCGGGCGTTTCTATTCTTTTCGAAACAAAAGGGGATACAATATCTTTATTCCTTTGGTTTTTTTTCTTTTCTTCCATTACAGATTTCCAATTGAAGTCAATATCATCTGTTTTTTTGTTATCTGTAGATGGAAACCCCTCTAAATTCCAAGAAAAGTCTAGTTTAGGGGTGGTTGGAACCGGCTTTTCTGATCCTGATCTCTCGGGCTTTTCAAACATATTAGTCCCTTCTTCTCCAACCTTTTTTTCATCATTATTTACTTTTCTTTCAACTCTCATTACTTTCTCCCCACAGCTGCTACAAAATTTATCATTGTCATGTAATAAGTTTCCACAATTTCTACAATACATATTTGCCTCCAATAGAAAGTTTCTATTCTTTAATCTGATTTTTCAACTCTTCTAATGTATAAGTCCTTCCATTTTTTCCTGTGTCACAATCTCTAGTTTCAATTTTTTTAGACCTTACTTCAGATTTAGTTTCTTCAAATAAAGCTTCGTTTCTTTCTTCAACCGTTAATTCATCATCGACGATTTCTTTTATATTTTTTATTATATTATCTTCTTCTTTATTACCATTCATATGTCTATTATCTATGTATATTATGTCCCGTTTCTTCTCTTCTCTATCTTTAGTCAATTTCACTTCGGTTGGCTTATTTAGGGCTTCCGAAAGTTGTCCAAATTTATTGTTGATTTCTTCAACAGACTTATCAATATTATGCAATAACTTTCGTTTTTTAGCCGTCGTTAATACTCCCCATATAAATAAAAATAAAATGAGGGATACCACTAGTATAATTAGTGCAATTGACAACTCATAATGGAAGTCTGCTATGAATTTTTCAATAGGTTTCAAAATATCCATAGTGAAATTCTCCTTTTTAATATAGCCTTTAATATTATACTACATTTATCTGACAATAGCAAACTTCAATATGTAAAAAAAATCGTATAATTGACAAAAAGAGCGGACATAATCCGCTCTTTTTTTGGTTAGTAAAACTGCTCTAATCTTTTTGATTTTTAGTATTCTGAATTGTACTTCTCGTTACCGGTTCTAGTGTCACAATTCTTTTCATTACTCTGCTTATTATTCTTCTGTGAGTTCTTGTTCTTTGAGTTAGTTTTATTATTTTGTTTGTTATTATTTCTTTCCATTTCTACTCGCCTCCTCACAAACTATTCTGCACATTAAATCTAAAAGTATTAATGGAAAAAATTATTTTTAATTAACATAAATCCTTTTTTATAAACAGCTTTCCTGCAACAATGCAGAGTACTATTATAATAAACGTTGAAATAACTGGTCCGATTATATCAAAATCTGCTAAATCTAGCCCAAACTGAGAATTCATTATCATAGACGGTGATAAATAATGTATTGGGCTGAAATATTTTAGAAATTCCAATTTTTCAATATTTATGCTAGACATATAGCCTATTATATATGTTGCAAGCATTACAGAAATGGCAGTATTTCCAGCTTTTGCTGTTTTTTTTGCAATTGTGGCAATAAACAATCCTAAAGCAGAAAAGGTCAGTTGCAACACTAAAGAAAAAAACAAAATCCATAAAGTTCCCGTTATGCATAAATCACTAGTTCCATCTGCAAAATCCGTGGCGAAAATGCCGATTCCAGTAAAAATCGTAATGAAAATATCAATCGCAACTATGGAAACAGCTTTTGATATGAATATTTCATGACGAGAAACACTATTACCATATAGATACTCTATAGTCTCCTGGCTTTCTTCGTCATGAAGAATAGTAGCTCCTCGCATAGCTGCCCCTATTGCTAAAATAATATTTATGATATTAAATATCATTGTAAAATAGCCATTATAATCCGTAAGGTTCATTGTCTGATCCATTCCGAAAGCCGCTAATAATTCTTGTGGCATTACACTGAACTTTTCTAAAGCCATATCTTTTATGTAGGGGAAAAGTCCCATATAAAGAATCATTATTCCAGCCATAGCCAATGCCCATATCACTGTTACTTTCAACCTGTTTTTACATTCAAAAGAAGCCATTGTTCCAATTTGTTTAACAGAAACATTTTTCATCACTTGACCTCCTTATAATACTTCATGAATTCATCTTCCAAAGATACCTGTTCGATTTTTAATGAAAGTAAATCTAGCGCCGCCAATTCTTTTGTTAAATCATTAATATCTCCATTAAAAATAAAGCTTTTTTCCTTATCTTCTCCTTTTTTCATATAGATTACTCTGATTTTTCGCTGTTGTCTAAGGGCTTTCATCTCTTTAACATCTACTATTAATCCATCTTTTATTATGGCTACCCTATCGCAGTATTTCTCTACTTCACTGAGGTTGTGACTTGAAAGAAAAATACAGGCCCCTTTTTCTTTTTCTTCCAAAAGCTTTTTAAATAATTTTTCTTGCATTAGCGGATCTAGCCCACTAGTTGGCTCATCTAAAATTATTACTTTAGGATGCTTCAGCAAAGCTTGAACAAGGCTAACTTTTTTACGGTTGCCTAGACTTAACTCGCCTATGGTTCTAGTCTGATCAAGCTCAAAGTATTTGCAAAGCTCTTCAGCTTCAGCTTCTGTGCCTCTGCCGTTTAATTTTATTGTATATTTAATCAAATCACTTGTTTTTATATTTCTATAATAATTAACTTCACTAGGAACGTATGCTAAAAAAGATTTTATCTTTTTAGATTCCTTTATAACGTCTAGCCCTAATATAGTGCTTTCTCCACATGTAGGGAAAATCAGATTCATTAAAAGCCTAATAGTTGTAGACTTTCCAGCTCCATTTTGACCAATAAATCCAAATATCTCACCGTTTTTTACAGTAAGATTAACATTCTCAATACCTCGGTTTTTACCATAAGTCTTTGTTAAGCCTTTAATCTCTATAGCCTCCATATCAAGAGCCCTCCTCTCTGTAAGTTATATCTTATTTATCATTAATAACTTTTTTTATTTTCAATATTGCATCATCTATTAAATCTCCCATAGACTGAGCATTTACACCTGCAATAAGATTATCACACTTATTCATTGGGATAAGTACCCTTGGCGCCTTACTTCTGCAAACAGCAAGTGCCATCTTCTCTGTAACTTCTCCCAAAAGAGAATCCGGGATTACTATTCCTATGGGCCCTACTATTATATCAGCTTTCTCTGTTCCCACCACTACCGGGTTTTCTCCAGTGGCTGCTTCATTGGCGCCGGCCTTTAGCATGATAGAAGTTGCAATACTATTAGTTCCAATTGCTAAAATATCAGCTTCCGGAAAATTAGTTTTTATGGAGGATACTAGTTCTTTGCCTAATCTTCCCCCTTGTCCGTCTATTACTAATATCTTCATAAATCCCTCCAATTCCTTTTTATAACATACACTTAATAGTGTTATTATAATATCACTTGTTATCGCCGTCAAAGGGAATTATTATTCTGTCGCTAATATGCTGGACCATTGGTAGGTCATGGGATATAAATAAAATTGAAAGATTCCTTTCATCGTGTATCCTCTTCAACAGATGGACAATCTGAGACTGAACTGTCACATCTAGAGACGAAACAGGCTCATCTGCAATAAGGAAATCCGGATCGGTGATAAGGGCTCTTGCTATAGCTGCACGTTGCCGCTGCCCACCTGAAACTTCATAGGGAAATCTGCATGCCAATTCCCGTTGCAGTCCAACCTGGTCCATTAAATGTAAAACCCTATTCCTTAATATCAACTTATTAGGAGATTTCTCTTTAATTACTATTGGTTCACCGATTATCTCTTCTATTGTCATTCTCGGATCAAAAGCCGAAGCTGAATCTTGAAAAATCATTTCGGTTTTGCACCCTTTTTTATATAAAATCTGTCCCTTAGTTCCTTTATATATGCCCATCATGCATTTTGCTAATGTAGATTTCCCACAGCCTGATTTTCCAATAAGTCCTACTATCTCTCCCTCATATATTTTCATATTAAAATCTCTAAAAACAGAGAAACCGTATCTTTTCCCAATTGTAGATTCCTTAGAAAGATTTTTAACTTCTACCAACGGTTCCCCACGATCTTTTGTCCGGCAAGGTTCACCATGAAAATGGCTTCCTCCTTTTCCATAATTAGAAAAGGATATTAATTGTCTCGTATACTCATGTTTAGGATTTAGAAAGACTTGACAAGTTCTTCCTATCTCAACAATTTCTCCATCTTTCATAACAGCAATTCTATCTGCAATTTCTTTTGCTAAAGACAAATCATGGGTCACTAAAAGCAATGCCTTACCTCTATCCTTAACTATTTTTTTCAACAAAGCCATTATTTTATTTTGGGTTTCAATATCAAGGGAAGTCGTAGGCTCATCTGCAATAAGGAGTTTAGGATTGCAGGCTAATGCAATGGCTATTGCTACTCTTTGCCTCATACCTCCCGAAAAGTGATGGGGGAATTGATAGTACCTCTTTTCCGGATTATCTATTCCTACAAAATCCAACAATTCTATAGCCCTATTTTTCGCATCAGATCTCTGTATCTTTTCATGAAATAAAATTGGTTCCATTATCTGTCTTCCTATTGATAATGTAGGATTTAAAGATGACATAGGCTCTTGGAGTACCATTGAGACTACCTGACCTCTTACTTTTTCCATTTCCCTCTCAGTCATTAGAGATATGTTCTTACCATCTAAAATAATGCTGCCATCTTCTATTTTTGCATGTTCACTGTGGAGCCTTAGTATTGAACGACAAAGAGCAGTTTTGCCACAGCCTGATTCTCCAACAAGGGCCACTGTTTCACCAGTAAAAACTTCAAGGCTAGCTCCTGCAACCCCTGGAATTCTGCCGTTGGGCCCATAAAAAGATAATATTAAGTTGTCTATATCTAATATTTTATTCATTGATTTTCCATTTAGATATATTCCAGAATATACCAACACCATGATGGCCAAGAACAGTGTTTTCACTTATCCCAGTGATATTTTTTCCAACTGCATAATCTGCGTCAACATATGATATAAAAGTATAAGGCATATCCTTAGTCATTTCTTCTTGAAATTTTTTATAAAGATGGCGCCTTGCCTCTTCATCGTTTGTATGCCTTGCAAGAGAAAGCATTGAATCTATTTTTTCATTAGAATAGGCCGTATAATTATCTCCGGCTCCCGTAGAAAAAACTTTATAGGTGTGGTCATCTGCGTCAAAAGGGCTGCCCCATCCAATGATGCACGAATCCTGATTATCCCAGTCCAGTTCCGCTTTGGCCTCTGCTGTAGCCTTGATACCAATCTGCTGTAATTGGTTTGCACACATAGTTGCCATATCAACTCTCACCTTGTCATCAGCCATAGCACTAATAGTAAATGAAAGTTGCTGCCCGTTTTTTTCATAAAATCCATCTTTTGCCTTTTTCCATCCATTTTCTGCTAAAAGCGCTTGGCATTTTTTTGGATTATACTGAAATTTGTTTATATCCTCATTATTATACTTATTTTTTTGAATAGGCGAGTATGCTTTTTCTCCCTCTCCCAGCTGGACACTTTTTATTATTGCATCTCTGTTGATTCCATAGCTTAAGATATTAGGAAGTTCAGAATTCTCTTTAAACAATTTACTGTTGAAGTTATAAGCAATAGCTCTGTAATCTGCAGTTTTCATATTATAAATATTTATTTCTTCGTTTCCTTCTAGCTGTTTAGCACCTTTTGGTGTAACTTGAGCCATATGAATATCACCAGTTTCAATCTGTATTGCTCTTGCATCAGAGTCTGGAACGATTTTAAAAACTACAGTCTCTATATTAGGTTCTCCTCCATAGTAATTATTAAATTTTTTCATTGTAATACTCTGTCCTTGATCCCATTCTGTAACCATATATGGCCCAGCACCTACAGGCTTTTGGTTAAACTCACTGGTGATAAGATCTTCTCCTTCTAAGAGATGTTTTGGTAAAATTCCAATTGTCATATAATCTGGAAACGCAACATTGTTCTCTTTAAGTTTTATTATTACAGTCTCGTCATCCGGACACGAAATGCTTTCTATATCATTGTAATTAGATATTATTTCTGATTGATTTTTTTCATTTAATATTGCCTCTAGTGTAAATTTAACATCGTTTGAAGTAACAGGTTCTCCATCATGAAATGTAAGTCCTTTTTTTAGCTTAAACACATATGTCTTACTATTTTCATCCCATGTCCATGATTTAGCTAAACCAGGTACAACCTTATTATTCTCATCATGAGAAGTAAGACCTGCAAATATAAGGGAATTTATTTCGCCGTGTTCATATAAAGCCGGATTTATTGCGGTATAGTCCTGACTTCCATAAATTAATGTATTATTATCCCCTTTATTTCCTCCACAACCTGTGAACAACACTATTATAACCACAATAGTAAGCAGCATAATACTACTAAATAATTTCTTTTTCATTTTTTCCTCCATTAAAGATTACTATATAATCTATTGTTTTTCTTTCTTATATACTCACCTATCTCTGTAACACAAACTATGGTAATGATTAAAACCGCTCCAGGGATTATAATAATCCACCAGCAATTTGTAAGTAATACGTCTTGGGACATGGAAAGAAGACTCCCCCACGAAACTATAGTTAAAGGCAACCCAAGTCCAAGAAAACTAAGTGTAGATTCTATTATTATAGCCTGTCCTATATTGGTGACTATCATAAACATAATAGCAGATATACAGTTAGACAAAATATGCTTTCTTAAAGTATAAAAAAAACCTGCCCCCATAGTATTAGCCGCCAATATATATTCGCTACTTCCAATTTGCCTTACCTCACTTCTAACCACTTTAGCTATATTCATCCAGTTTGTCACTCCTATTACTATAGAAATAGATGTAAAAGTAGGCTGTCCCAATGCCCCTTGTAAAAAAATTACCAAAAGTATAGAAGGTATACTCAGCAAAAGCTCTACAAAACGCATCATAATATTATCTTTTCTTTGGCTGGTCAGCCCACTTGCTGCACCATAAACAATTGCAATAGTGGAAGAAATAATAGCACTAACAAATCCAATATAAAGGGATGCCCTTCCTCCATATAATATCATTGAAAATAAATCTCTCCCCAAAGTATCTGTTCCAAAAATATGTTCCTTGTTAGGAGGCATACAAATTAAATTGCTATTCATAATACTTGGATCATAAGGAGCAATTATGTTTGCAAAGACACTAAAAACCACAATCACCAACAGTATTCCAACAGAAATCTTGGGGAAACAACGTTTTAACTTCATAGCGCCACCTCCCAAGAATCATTGTCTTCATATGCAACTCTTGGATCAATAAATTCACTTAAAATCTGTGCAAAAAAATTGAAGAAAAGCACAACTGTCCCAGTTATCATAGTTAGAGCCATTAACATGTTATAGTCTTGATACCTGGCACTTTCAAAGCTTAAGGTCCCTAAACCCGGATAGGAAAACACCATTTCTACTATATATGTTCCTCCAATAATATGTGGCAAAGAAATAGCCATTATGACAAGAAGTGATGGCATAATATTTCTAAGGCAATGATGTCTCATTATTTTTTCTCTTGAAAAACCTTGTGATTTGCAAAACAAAACATAGTCTTTCCTAGTTTCCTCAAGTAGTTTGTTTCTCACCATATAAGTGTAGTACCATAGGTGGCCAAGTACCATTACAGTCAAAGGCAGAACAAGATGATATAATCTATCAAAAAAATCATTACTATTTCCATAGGAATAGGCGCCGCCTGTAGGGAAAATCCCCAGATTAACTGAAAATATCAGTATTAAAACTAAAGCCATAAAAAAAGTTGGAATGCCATTACTTACAACTCCTATTTTGCATATTATCTTATCCAATAGTTTTTCTTCTCTCAACGCACAAAACATCCCAAGGATTATGGCAATACTAAAGGTTAAAATGTATGAAATGCCTCCTAACGCCAATGTGTTCCATACATTCCTTCCTATAATCTGAAAAACCGGTTGTTTGTATTTATAGGATATTCCCATGTCCCCTTTGAGAAAGTGTTCCGCCCACCTTCCATATTGAATTAACAAGGGGTCATTAAGCCCTAAATTTTCTCGCGCTGTATTTTTCTCTGCCGTAGTCATATGCTCAATTCCATCACCGTAGTATGCTCTTAACGGATTACCGGGACAAAGTCTTGAAATAGCAAATACAATAGCAGATAACACTATTAGAATAATTGTCATTTCAATTGTTTTTAACAATATATATTTAATTCTTCGTTTCCAGATACTTCGCATATTCCACTTTTATTTCCTCATTAACCTCTTCTAAAGATATATCGTTCTCCCTTGCTATCTTTGCAAGGTTATCAAATTCCACCTTGACCCTTTTCACTCCAAAACCCTCAGAAGTCTTTATATTTACCTTTCCAAATGATGTTTCAACCTCTTCTGAATACCTGTCAAGAACCCATCTTTTGCATCGATATTCTCTAACTCCCAAAGTAGATGTATGTTTGAAAAAAATTTCCAGCATTGTTTCCTTGTCTTTTTCATTACATATGCATACAAGTTTTGTCCCGGGCCTAGATTTCTTCATTACAATAGGTTCCCCATAAGCATCTAAGGCCCCCTTTTCCATAAATGTTTCAATAGCAAAACCCATTGCCTCTGCAGTCATATCATCTAAGTTGGCAGCAAGCTCAACGATTTGATCCGTCCTATCTTTTTCCTTACCAATAATTGCCCTAACGCAATTAGCCTTATGGAAATCCTTTGTTCCCATTCCATATCCCACTGCCGACATCTTCATTTCCGGCATTGGTCCAAATTCATCTGCAAAGTGTTTTACTATTGCCGCTCCTGTTGGTGTGCATAGTTCTCCCGAAACGTCTCCAGAATATATAGGTATTTCTTGTAGTATCAAAGCTGTAGCAGGTGCGGGCACCGGCAATATGCCATGAGCGCATTTTACCTGTCCACTCCCCACATGGATAGGGGAAACTACTATCTTATCGGCATTTATTTTGTCAAGCAAAATACAGTTTCCTACAATATCTACAATAGCATCAATATTTCCCACCTCATGAAAATGTATCTGATCTACCTTCTTTTCATGAACCTTACCCTCTGCTTCAGCAATAATCTTATATACCTCTATTGCATTGCTTTTCACCGTTTCAGAGACGTTTAAGCTGTTAATTATTGTATTTATATCTTCAAGGCTATTATGTTCGTGGTGGTGATGATGGTGATCATGGTTATCATGCCCTTCTTTTTCACCATTAATTAAAACCTCCATATAGGTGCCCCAAATTCCGCATTTTTCCATCTTCCTAGACTTTACTAAAGCCCCCTTTATATTAAGACTATTAATTTCTTTCAAAAACTCTTCTTTGTCAGGGATAATTTCATATAAAGCAGACATTAACATATCGCCTGCAATCCCCATACTGCACTCTAAATATAGTGTCTTCATTATTTTACCTCCATATTATTTATAAGATTGGCTAAATACCCTGCTCCAAATCCGTTGTCAATATTAACTACACTTACACCGCTTGCGCAGGAGTTTAACATGGAAAGCAATGCTGTAACCCCACCAAAAGAAGTTCCATATCCAACACTTGTAGGAACTGCAATAACAGGACAATCCGCAAGACCGCCTATAACGCTGGCAAGAGCCCCTTCCATCCCTGCTATTGCAATAATCACCCTAGCATTCATAATAGATTCAACATTAGAGAGAAGTCTATGTATACCTGCAACACCTACATCATATAAACGTTCAACATTGTTACCTAGAATTTCAGCTGTCAGCGCTGCTTCTTCGGCAACAGGAATATCACTTGTTCCTCCTGTTGCAACTAAAATTTTCCCTTGAATTTTAGGTTCTATTTTATCTCCCACAAGACCTATTTTTGCCTCTTCAAAATAAGTAAATGGAATAGAGTGCCTCATATACTCTGCAGCATCCTTTGACATTTTTGTTATTAGAATAGTCTTCTGCCCACTGTTCCATAGTGTCTCTGATATTTTCCGTATCTGCTCAGGTGTTTTACTAGCTCCATATACAATCTCGCTAGTACCTTGTCTAAGCCCACGATGATGATCAAGTTTTGCAATATCTATATTCTCGAAAGGTTCCATCTTCAATTTCAGTAGGGCCTCATCAACAGTCAATCGGCCCTCAGAAACTCCAGTTAACAACTGTTTTATCTGATCTTTATTCATGCTTTCTCTCCTCCAAATCTAAAAGGATCATATCAAAATACTCCTTTAATATGTCGATTATTTCTTTCCTTTTCTCAACAACCAGATAGAGTTGTTGTTCTCTAACTTGCAATCTGGCACCCCTATCAATAATCCTAACTCTAAAATCGCTGAAACCAAGTTGTGACAGCCTAAACTCAGCATTTTCCACTTTTTTCAAATCCTCAACGGTTATAGTCCTCCCCTCAGGAATACGAGTTGCTAAACAAGCATAGGATGGCTTTTCCCAAGTAAATAGCTTTGCAATTTTCGATTCGCCTCTTACCCTCTCCTTGTCTATGCCACATTCCTTCAGTGGAGAAAGCACTTTCAGTTCTGCTAAGGCCTTCATACCCGGTCTTTCTTTAGGATTGTCTGATGCATTTGTACCGTCAATAATGCAGCTATATCCATCTCTGTCTGCAGCTTTCTTCAATTCTGTAAATATTTTTTGCTTACAGTAGTAACAACGGTCTTTAGGATTTTTTGATACTTGGTGACAAGACAACACATCACATTCAATAACCTCCAAAGGCACAACTAGCTGCTTCGCCAGCCTTTTTGCATCTTCAAGTTCAAACTCAGGCTGAAACTGACTTTTTATAAAATAAGCTTTTATATCTGCCCCATTATTCCTTGCTTCATACATAAGATATGCAGAATCTGTTCCTCCAGAAAAAGCCAGAGCCACCTTGTTGTATCTGCGGAAAAAGTCTTTTAGTTCCATATATTAATTCCTTCCTTATTATTAATTTCAAAAAAAATAAAAGCCACCAAAGGTAGACGTCTTCTTCAAAAAACGTCAGCGCCTTCGTGGCATTAATTTATAAATGTGAAATTCCGCCTATGTATTTGTTTTTTCTTCTTGAAAAAATTATATTATGATTAAGGCCAGTTTTCTTTATTCACTATATAGCATAAATTATGGCAAATATATAATCAAGTGTTTTTATAATTTTTTTTCAAGAAATTGTTTTATTCCCCTGTATGTAATATCACTTATAACGTGTTCAACTTTGCATGCATCTATTTCTGCAGTCCTTTGATCTACCTTACCGCATTCCCTAAAAAGTCTAATTAAGGTTTGCCGCTTTCTAATAACTCTTGAAGCAACGTCCTTCCCCTTATCACTTAAATAAACATTTTTACTATGGTCACACTTAACGTAACCTTCTCTTCTTAAAATCCCTAATGCCCTGCTGACGCTTGCTCGAGAGTATCCCAGATAATTTGCAATATCCACACTCTTTACAGGTTTTGATGAATTATCACTTAAAACCAATATGGTTTCAAGATAATTTTCTTTCGATTCTGTCATCGGGTACTCCCTCCTTCTATGCCATATTTCTCGTAAGCTCCTCAACAGTTTTACCCCTTGACCATTGAGAATAATACACAGTATAGCACCTTTTATATCTCTCGAAAATATTCCTGGCCTTTCTTTCATCGCTATATACCTTCCAATAGCCCGTATATTTACGTTCTTTTTTTTCTATAAAACCCAGAACATCCTCAGGCGGATATCCCAAAAACAAACCAATTTCATGAGGGAAAATATTTTGTTGTCTTAATTTTGCCGCAAGATGTGCGACACATTGAGTAGGGCTTTTATATGTATACCCACAGGATTTCAGCAAATCCAATGCTATTTTATCTTTTAAATCTGCCTCTAACCGCTTTGGAGAGTATACATATATCAAAGCCTTTTTTTCTGAATACCTTAATGGCAGGATCCTTAAGCCTTTTGGAACAAGTTTCTGATTAAATTTCCAGTCTTTAATCCTGCCAGTGTAGGCGAGCAATGCTTTATCATCATTTCTTCCGACATGTCTTCAATAAATCCTTTACTCTTTTTTCTTTTCTTTCATTAATCTATAGGTAGGGCATCTCTCTATAACCCCTATTGTCTCCAAAAGCCCCAAAAGTCTATAAACAGTTGCAATGCCCACATTGGGGTCTATACTTGAGGCTTTATAATATATCTCTTTACAACAAATATATTTTTCTTGCAGGATAACTTTAACAATGAGGAGTCTTTGCTTTGTTATCCTGCAGCCCATATTCCTTAACTCGTCTAATATTTGTTCTAACTCTCTATTGGTATTTATGTCCACAATGCCCACCACAGTCCTTGCAACTGCCACCACATTGAATTGATTTGCCAGCTTTTTTATCTTTTACCATAGACCTTATAATAAGCCCTACTATTAAAAATAATACTATACCTACAACGACATCTCCCATAATAATATCCCCTTTCAATCAACTTCTACATAGCCAGTTTTGTTTTTAGCTTATCGCTCTCTTCATAGGATCTAAATAACAGATATAGGAATCCAATTACCATAAATATTGCTACTATAAGTCCTATTGTAAATTGTCCTGTTGTAACAAATGTTCCTATTTGGTATACGCAAAGGGACACCGCATATGCAAGTAGGGTTTGGTATCCTATGGCAAACCAGAACCATTTTCCATTGTTCATCTCTCTTTTTATTGCTCCAATTGCGGCAAAACATGGTGCACATAGTAAATTAAATACTAAGAAAGAATATGCTGCAGCAGCAGTCATGCTCCCCGCAAGTTCACCCCATATTTCTATACCATTATCAGCATTTACTTCTGCGAATCCAAATAGTATTCCAAAAGTTCCAACTACATTTTCTTTTGCAATAAGGCCAGTTACTGCTGCAACTGCTGATTTCCAATCCCCCCAACCAAGAGGTGCAAATAAAGGAGCTAGCACACCACCTACAGCTGCCAATATACTACTATCCAACTGAGTTTCCTCAAGCATCTTAAACGATCCATTTATCCAACCGAATCTCATCATGAACCATAATACTATTGTTGATAATAAAATTATTGTTCCGGCTTTTTTAATAAAGGACCAACTGCGTTCCCACATACTGCTTAAAATAATACCAACTGTAGGCATATGGTATGCAGGAAGTTCCATAACAAATGGTGCAGGATCCCCTGCAAACATTTTAGTTTTTTTCAAAATAATACCTGAGCAAATAATTGCAGCTATTCCTACAAAATATGCACTAGGCGCTACCCACCATGCTCCATTGAATAATGCTCCAGCAATAAGCGCAATAATAGGCAGTTTTGCACTGCATGGAATAAATGTAGTTGTCATTATAGTCATTTTTCTGTCTCTATCATTCTCAATAGTCCTTGATGCCATTATTCCCGGTACGCCACATCCGGTACCAATAAGCATCGGAATAAAAGATTTTCCAGATAACCCAAACTTACGGAAAATTCTATCCATAATAAATGCAACTCTAGCCATATATCCACATGCTTCTAAAAATCCTAAGAAAAAGAAAAGTACAAGCATTTGTGGAACGAAACCAAGGACTGCACCAACTCCTGCCACTATACCATCTAGAATTAAGCTTTGTAGCCAAGGTGAACACCCTGCCGCACTAAGGCCATTATCGAGTAATGTCGGTATACCTGGCACATATATAGATTCTATTCCGAACAGGTTCCAGCCCTCTCCAAACAAGCCTTCATTTGCCCAATCTGTTGCCCATCCTCCTACTGTGGTCACAGAAATGTAGTATACTGAAAACATAACTAATGCGAATATAGGTAATGCAAGCCATCTATTTGTTACCACCTTATCTATCTTATCCGATGTGGTTAATTTAGCTTCCTTTTTTCTAACCACACACTGATCAATAATCGAAGATATATATGAATATCGTTGATTAATAATTATGCTCTCTGCATCGTCATCAAATGTTTGTTCCAAAGTTTCTATTTCTTTTGTTATATCCGGAAGAACGTGTAAAGTTTCTGCTATTTTATCATCTGATTCTATAAGCTTTATAGCATAAAAACGTTTTAATTCCTTAGGTATACTGGTTTCAAGCTTTCCCTCTACACCTTGTATCTGCATCTCTAATTCAGAGTCAAAACGATGTATTGGGAAATTTTTATTTTTATTTTTAGCCAATTCTCGGGCCTTATCTACTAGGGAATCGACCCCGGTTCCTTTTAATGCTGATATCTGTACTACTTGACACCCTAAATTTTCACTTAATTTTTCAAGTTTTATATGTACTCCGTTTTTTTCCATTAAATCCATCATATTAACAGCTATAATAACAGGGATACCTAACTCCATTAACTGTGTTGTAAGATAAAGATTCCTCTCTAAATTGGTACCATCAATTATATTTATTATTGCATCTGGTTTTTCGTTTATCAGATAATTACGCGCAACAACCTCCTCTAAAGTGTATGGGGACAAAGAATAAATTCCGGGTAAGTCCATAATTATTGTATCCTTGTTTCCCCTTAGCTTTCCTTCCTTTTTCTCTACTGTCACTCCGGGCCAATTTCCAACATACTGGTTAGAACCTGTCAAGCTATTGAACAAAGTTGTTTTTCCAGAGTTAGGGTTTCCCGCTAATGCTATTTTAATTGACATTATATTCTCCTCTCTTTTAGTATTATAAATATCGCAAGGTTAGTCATGGCTAACCCGACAATAAAAAAAATTAAACTACCTCAATAAGTGATGCATCCGCCTTCCTAATTGACAGTTCATACCCTCTAACCTTTACTTCAATAGGATCACCTAGTGGCGCAACTCTTCTTACAAAAATTTCCGTATCTTTAGTAATACCCATATCCATAATGCGCCTTTTAGTAGGTCCCTTTCCTGATATTTTTTTTACAGTAACTGTATCCCCACATTTTATTTCTTTTAATGTCTGCATACTATTTTACTTCTCCTTCCACTTATATTAACACCATTAAACCATTATTTTATTTGCCATGTCTTTCCCGATGGCAATTCGCGAATCTTTTATATTTACAATAACATTTCCACCAGTCTTAGAAATTACAATAACCTTTCCACCGGTAACAAAACCAAGGCTCTCTAAAAACTTTCTAGTCTCGTCTTTACCACCTATTTTTAATATTGTATTTTCCATCCCCGTTGTTGCTATAGTTAAAGGCATCATTATAATTCCTTTCTTCGAAATAATTTGTTCTGACAGCGGTTAGTATAGACTAACTCCTGATTATTGTCAATAGTCTTATTGATGTTTTTTTCTCAATAAACTAAAAGTTGGTTCTCAGTCGCGCCCTTACCGGCTCTCACCTCGTGGCTAGATCACTATCGACAATAAATATAGAATTTAAAATTAGTTCTTCAGGTATTTTATTGGTGCCAAATCTAATGATACCTGTTCACTGCCAAACCCGTCACTAAAAAGATCATTTTAATTTTTAGTTATTTCAAATGTTGATGGATTTAAATGTACTATATTACCTTTGGTTGTTTTATAATCTATTGCATATGATGGTAATAACGTTGTCTCTTTTTGTTGAGATTGATAAATCACTGTCGATGATGAAGGAGGTATCTTCGATATCTTCTCATCAATTGCTGCAAATGCCATTGTAGATGTTCCGAAAATCACACATACTTCATCGCAACAATATTTTACTCCCAAAGTTGAAATTATTATTATGCACAGTTCTAAATTATTGGAATTAAAATAGGAAGCCCACATTTAAGTTGACTTCCTTACTACTATATATTATATAGTATTTAATTACTTTTCATTTAATCTAATATCAATCTGATTATACTTAGCTTTAACCGTTATTTCCTTTTCTCCTTTAGGATTCTTGATTACTAATTTGCTGATTGGATAGGAATAATTCTTATGGTCAGAAACTGGCATAATTGAAACTGAATCATCAGAGCATGTTATGTCATCCAAATCAAATCCAGGTGCTGAAACCAAATACAAAATTACATCCTTTCCCCTATTGTATGAAAAGCTAATAATTCCACTTTCACTATTAGGTTGGCTAACTGTAGGCAATAAATATCCTTTTGATAAATCCTTTTCATCTGGGAGTTGAGAATACAAGCTAGTAGGTTCTCCATATACAAGGCAATTCATTGCGTATTTCTTTCCGTCCTTTTCTGCATAAATCAAACCCGTATCTCCTGGCATACAGTCATTTGAGCTTAAACACCATGAGTTCCATTTTTCATCCCACTCTACTTTTCCAATTGAATCATCGGTATATACTTTATATGTTTGGTCAATTTTTTCTCCATCTTCAGTAAATAGTTCAGCGGCTTGCCCTCCTTGACGAGAATTTTTGTAAAGTGTTGACCCATCACCCCAAGACAACTGGAGATAGTCTGTATTCTCAACTGTCTGTGCGGTATTCCCTTCAATAACGTTATTTTTATTTAGGTTCGTTGTTACAATTGCTCCAACCAAAACCAAGACTATTACTATTACTGCACAAATAACTATTTTAGTTTTTGATTGGGAAGGTTTGCTATCTAATTCTCCTAATTCACTTTTTATTTCTAAAATAGATTGGTATCGGTTCTCAGGGCTAAGACTTGTTGATTTTTCTATTATATGTTTTAATCCATCAATTTCTTTATATAATTTAACTGTAGGGTGGTCTCCAGTAAGCATTTCATTGATCAAAATTCCCACTGCATAAATATCAGTGCGCTCGTCCGAACGAGAAAATCCAAACTGTTCGGGAGCTGCATACCCAACGGTACCTAATAATTGTGTGTCATTTTGTTTTTCTTTTCGTATCTTCATGGATGAATCCAAATCTATGAGTACGGTTCTTCCATCTGTGGTTAACAGAACGTGCTCAGCTTTGATGTCCCGATGTATGAAGCCTTTACTGTGTAAACAATCTAAAGCATTGCATATTCCTATTATTATAGGTTTAGCACTGGTTTCTTCAAATGTCTGTCCACCATCTATCATCTCATCTAAAGAAATACCATCTATATACTCTTCTTCAACAAAAAATAAATTATCTCTACTTTCGCAACAATAAACATGTGGCAAATTCACACAATTATTGTTTACAAGAGACTGATATGCTATAATCTCACGATTATATATTCGCAAAACAAAAGGAGTTCCATCTAACCTTCTCATTAGCAAGGTTGCTGAATCCTCCTTTTTACTTAGAACTTTTACAAGTTTGCTTTTTCTTTTCTTAATATGCTGTTCAAAATCAATCATTGTTATATCCTCTACATAATGTTAAAATATTCCTATAAACAGTATAGCAGTTAGAGGTATATTATGCAAAAGAAATCCACATCAAAATTAGAAAAGTCATTAAAGGATTACAATTCAATAGATTCATTTCTTAATGACAATTCTAACGAGTTAATCTCACAAAGCCTGCCTTCTCAGTTGCAAGAAATAATTGAAGACAAGGGACTGACACGTGCTCAGGTTGTAAAAAACAGTAATCTAAATCAAGTGTACGGATACCAAATTTTATCGGGTGTTCGCAAACCATCACGAGATAAGCTACTTTGCATATGTTTTGGTATAAATGCTACCCTTGAAGAGTTTCAACTCATTCTTAAGCAAAACCAGTTTGCACCTCTTTATGCTCGAAATCATAGAGATAGCATTATTATCTTTGCCATAGAACATCATAAAACTGTTCTAGAATTGAATTACGATTTATATGACAATGATGAAGATGTTTTACAATAACTAAAACCTTTGATTCAAGGGTACTTCGGGCTGGTTTTAGATTGGTCTTAGTACATATACATAGACTTGCCGCTAGTCTCTCTAACCAAAGAAAAAAAGAACCTTTCCGCCAGAAATTTAAAGGTTCTTTTTTACATGTTTATATAAATTTTCACACACTTTTTTTGTAATTAGACTTCTACATCCATATCAGTTACAACATTTACAGCATCTACAGCAACCCCTGAAAAAAATTTATTACCCTATCTGGATTATCTGTTACAGAAGTTTCCCATTTTTCCTTGCAACAATATCTTACTCCACAAATGGGTATTATTGTTATGCATCGTGCTAAACTTCAGAAAAATTTCTTTAATAAAGAAATTTTTAACCTTTTCATTTTCTGCTGGAGGTATAACTTGCTCTGTATCAGTAACTGTGCTCATAGTAAAAATTAATGATAATGTAATTAGTACACTAACCATCTTCTTCATGTTATCGTCATTCCTCTTTTTGCTTAAATATTCTCCGTAGCCGATTCTTCTGTAATTGGAGCTCTTCCTTTAACACTTTTTAGCACTGCTAAAACACTATTCCATGTCAACTCCTAATATTCCCATTGTATTTAGTAAGCGCCAAATAACAGGGTGTCTTTAATTGGGGGTTTAGTTGTGCGATAATTAATGTACACAAAAAACGTAGTTTTTGTAGTAATTAAACTGTGTTTAAAAAGTACGTGGAGGGCGAAAATGGACAATGTAAAACAAACTAAACTTCAATTAAATATTTCCTACTGGTCTAAAATGATTAATGAATGCCAAGATAGTGGTATGAATATTACAAATTGGTGCAAGGAAAATGGTGTGAATAAAAGGAGATATTACTATTGGCTTAGAAAAATTAGAGAAAAAGCCTGTGAGAGTATGTCTGCTATGGCCAAGCCTGATATTGTACCAATTACTTCTGTCGTTAAAACTTCTGCTTCTAACGATATTGCAGCTAATGTTCGTATCGGAAATATATCTATCGAGATTACGAATAATGCCAGTGAAGAATTAATCAGAAATATTTTTGGAGTTCTTAGTTCTACATGCTAGGCGATATTAGTAAAGCTAGCGGTTATTACATTGTTTGCGGATATACAGATATGCGTAAAGCCATAGATGGTCTTGCTGCAGTAATTAAAGAACAATATGCGCTTGATCCATTTAATAAATGCTTGTTTCTTTTCTGTGGTAAGAGACGGGACAGACTTAAAGCCCTGCTTTGGGAGGATGATGGATTCGTATTGTTATACAAGCGACTTGAAAATGGGAAATATAAATGGCCACGTAGTAAGGATGAAGCTAGATTAATTACAGAGAAAGAACTAAATTGGCTGCTAGATGGACTTGAGATTGACCAGCCTAAAGCAATTCAGAAAGCTGAAATTGGAAATATATATTAATTGAGAAATCGCTATTTTTAGCGATTTTTCGCTTTTTTTGTGTCACAAAAAATGGTATAATATTATCATAAGATAAAGAAAGGAAACACAGATGGATTCTAAGGATAAACAGATAAAAGAACTTCAGCATACAATTGAAAATCTGAATCATCAGATAGAAAATCTGACTGAAATTATCAAAGTAATGCAGAAACAGAAATTTGGTAGTTCCAGTGAACAAACAGAGATTACAGATGAACAGTTATGCCTCTTTAATGAAGCAGAATTGTATCTTAATAAATCCCCTGATGTTCCCGAAGAACCATTTAAGGATGACATCAAAGGGATTAAAATTTCTAAAAATCGAGTGAGCAGAAAAATCATCACAGATGGACTCCCTTTAGAAGAAGTAATTTGTGATGTGCCAAAAGAACAACTTAAATGCAATAAATGTGGTAGTAAGCTTGTTAAAATTGGAAAAGAGACTGTAAGAGAAGAAATTGAATATATACCAGCACAGATTAAACTAATCAGATATGTACGAATGACATATGGCTGCCCAGAATGTAAAAAAACAGATAACCCTTACATGATTAAAGCTAGAGTTCCAATTTCGCTTTTAAATCATTCGTTAGCATCCCCCTCTTCTGTTGCATGGGCAATGTATCAAAAATATGTGAATGCAATGCCTCTGTACAGGCAAGAAAAAGATTGGGAGAATTCTGGAATTAAACTTTCTCGAACAACCCTGGCAAACTGGATAATCAAATGTAGTGAAATCTACTTAAATCCAGTTAATGATTACCTTAAAACACGCTTCCTAGAAAGCAAATCTATTCATGTAGACGAAACCCCTATACAAGTGCTTAAGGAGGAAGGTAGAAAACCAAGTACTAAATCATACATGTGGGTATATAGAAGCGGTAAATATGAGGATAATCAAATCGTATTATACGATTACAATCCGTCAAGAAATGGCGACCTTCCCCAAAAATTTCTAAATACATTTAGTGGCTATATGCATACTGATGGATATGCTGGATACAACAAAGTTGTAGGTGTAACTCGTTGTGGATGCTGGGCACATGTAAGACGTTACTTTGTAGAAGCCATGCCATCAAACCCTTCCAGAATAACTGAGGCGCAGAAAGGAAGGGATTATTGTGATGCACTTTTTAGAATAGAAGATAAGCTTAAAGATTTATCAATAGAAAAGAGAAAAGAAGAACGTGAAAAACTAGAAAGGCCAATATTAGAGCAATTCTGGGAATTCATAGATAACTCAAGACCTCTTAAAGGATCCAAACTTGCAAAAGCAGTGAACTATGCAATAGGACAGAAAACGAATTTGGAAAATTACCTTCTAGATGGACGTTGTAACATTTCTAATAATATTGCAGAAAACTGTATTAGACCATTTACAGTTGGAAGAAAAAATTGGCTGTTTAGTGATACACCTGCAGGAGCAAAAGCAAGTGCAACAGTTTATAGCATTGTAGAAACAGCAAAAGCCAATAATCTAAACGTGTATGATTATTTGAAATTTCTACTTGATAAGATGTGTCAGCACAATTTTTTAGAACAACCAGAGATAATAGAAAAGCTAATGCCCTGGACAGAATATGCG
>JAWRJF010000043.1:0-50432 GCA_040307645.1 Anaerovoracaceae bacterium
CTTCATTGTTACCCTTTTATCACATAAATTTCCATTAAAAGGTAAAAACCTGTCCGTTTTTCCTCTAGAGACAAGAAATTGCGACTGGTTTGCCATATTCCACAAAAATCAGTCGCAAATCATATGATAATTTTAATTAGTGGGTAAAATTCTTTGTATTTAGAGGTATCTGACTAATTAACATATATACCAAGGACAAAACCTCATCAAAAGCCGGTGCCAATAGTATTAACTTTTTTAGGACATTATTAAAAATCGTTGACACAGACATGAATTTTTTCAAAAACTCCTTGCATTATTCTATACGCTATGATAGTATATAGGACGTTGACGGAATAGTCACACTCTGGAGAGTTTTCAGTCTGAATAAACGCCTAGCTAGCTAAATTTATTCAGGACAGTGAAACGCCGAAGGTGGAGGTCAGAATTTATTTCTAGAATTTTTTCTGATGGGTCTCTCAGGCACAAAGGACAGAGCATACACGAAAACATATGCAAAAGTCTTACTCCAGAGAGCTGTTAACCAAACAGCTCTTATTTTATTTAAAAAAGGAGAAAGAACATGTTAGAACTAGTAAAAGAGTTAAACGGCATAATGTGGGGTTACATATTAATTATCCTATTATGCGGAACAGGTATAATCTATACTTTTAAACTAAAATTTATTCAAATTCGTAAATTTGGTGCTGGATGGAAGCTTATGTTTCAGCATTTCAGCCTAAAAGGTGAAAAAAAAGAAAATGGTGAAATGACACCGTTCCAGGCAATAGCTACTGCAATTGCAGGTCAAGTTGGTACAGGGAACCTTGCAGGTGCTGCAACAGCACTTATTTCAGGAGGTCCCGGTGCAATCTTCTGGATGTGGGTATCAGCATTCTTTGGAATGTCAACAATATATGCTGAAGCTACTTTGGCCCAGGAATATAAAGAAAAAGACAAAGATGGTAACGTAACAGGCGGTCCTGTTTATTACATAAGACAAGCTTTCAAAGGTACTCTAGGTAAAGTAATGGCTGCATTATTTGCAATTTTTATTGTACTAGCTCTTGGTTTTATGGGAATAATGGTTCAGTCAAACTCAATCAGTGTTGCTTTTTCAGAAGCTTTTAAAGTAAGAGGAATTGAATTTCCAACTTACATACTTGGAATTATTTTAGCTGCCATTGCCTTCTTTATCTTCGTTGGTGGAACTAAAAGATTATCAGCAGTTGTTGAAAAGCTTGTTCCTTTTATGGCAGTAATTTATATAATAGGAAGTGTAATTTTACTTATTATGAATGCAAGTCAAATACCTCATGCATTTAAAATAATTTTTGTTGGAGCATTTAGTCCTGAAGCTGTTCTAGGAGGTGCTGCCGGAATTACAATTCAACAGGCTATAAGATATGGTGTTGCTAGAGGACTTTTCTCTAATGAGGCAGGTATGGGTTCAACCCCTCATGCTCACGCAAGAGCTACAGCAAAAAATCCTCATGAGCAGGGTCTTATTGCTATGGTAAGTGTATTTATAGACACATTTATAATATTAACCCTAACGGCTATTTCTGTGCTTTGCACAGGTGCTATGGATTCAGGTAAAACTGGTCCTGCCCTTGCACAGCAAGCTTTCGTAAATACTTTTGGAAGCTCAGGAGATATATTTATTGCAGTTTGCCTTCTATTCTTTGCTTTCTCAACTATCTTGAGTTGGCATTTCTTTGGGGCAATAAATATTGAATACTTATTAGGAAAAAAATCTGTTAAGATTTACTCAATTATCGTAGTTTTATTTGTAATCTTAGGTTCAATGTTAAAAGTAGAATTAGTATGGGAACTAGCTGACTTCTTCAATGGTCTAATGGTAATCCCTAATGTACTTGCTCTTCTTGCACTAAGCGGAATCGTAGTAAAAATAAGTAAAAATAAAGATAAGTTATAAAAATAAAAGCCCGGATTTACATCCGGGTTTTGCTTTTAATAAGATTTTGTTATGTGTCATGTCTATTTTATAATCTCACTTCAACCTCTTCATTTAATGTAAGGGAATCTATACCAACTATGCAATCGTAAGCAAGAATTTCCACTCCCTGCTTCTTTGCAGATCTTAACGCATCTCCAAACTCCTTATGAGTGTCATCATTTGGTTGAAACCACTTTACTCCCTTCATCTGTATTACAAAAATTACGTATGCCCTGTAACCATCTTTTGCAGCTAAGATTAACTCCTTAACATGTTTTACTCCTCGGTCTGTAGGTGCGTCTGGAAACCTGACAATTCCACCGTCTTCAAGAGTAACTCCTTTTACCTCTACAAATCCTTTCTGCCCGTCAATGCTTTCTACATAAAAATCAAAACGTGACTGACCAAAGCTAGTCTCTCGTCTAACATAATTTATTTCGTCCATATTGGGTAGACATAATTTTCCAGTGTTTAATCCCTCCTCAATTATTTTATTAGGTGCCTGGGAATCCATATTTATCAAACGCTGCCCTTTTAAAACACTAATCAAAGAATATCTCATTTTCCTTTTTCCCATACGATCGGCAAAATCTTCTAGATATATTTTTGCATTGTCCGTTAAAAGTTCTCTGCACCTCCCGGTATTTTTTACATGGGCCTTCTCTGAATGTCCATTCACTAAAACATTGGCAATAAATCGGTTCGGTCTTGATATAAAATTTCCTTCTATTATATTTTCGTATTTCATACATTGAATTCTATCAGATTTTTTTATATAATAGAAGTAGTTTTTGATTTTAAATAAAAAGGGGAGATAATTTATGAGCGCACCTAATCCGGTAGCTTTTACAATCTTTGGGATTGATATAATGTGGTACGGAATTTTAATAGGTTTTGGTTTTTTGCTTGCTATTATTTTAAGCTACAAAAGAGCTCCAAAACATGGAATTGACTCTGAGCATATTTTAGACTTTGCAATATTTATGATACCTGCAGCAATAGTAGGCGCAAGAGCATATTATGTAATATTCCAATGGGAAAATTACGCTGGAGATTTGGGGAAAATTTTAAATATAAGAAATGGTGGACTTGCAATCCATGGCGGAATAATTGCGGGAATTATCGTTGCATTTTTCATATGCCGTCATTACAAAATAAATTTTTTTGAACTTGCCGATGTTATTTTTCCAACAGTGGCCTTAGCGCAATCTATTGGAAGGTGGGGAAATTTCTTTAACTCAGAGGCTCACGGGGGTCCTACAAATTTACCTTGGGCAATCTTGGTAGACGGAGAATATGTTCACCCTACTTTCCTGTACGAATCAATATGGTGCTTCACTCTGTTTGTTTTCCTGTTATGGCTTGACAGGAGAAGAACCTTTACAGGACAAATTGCATGCCTTTACGGGATTCTTTATTCTGTAGAGAGATTTTTTGTTGAGGGTCTTAGAACAGACAGTCTTATGATTGGGCCATTCAGGCAAGCTCAAGTTATAAGTTTCGTTATTTTTGCAGTGTGCATTTTTGCATATATTATTTTATACAAAAGACAAAAGAGGAGAATATAAAGAATGAAATTAGGTATTGTAGGCCTTCCAAACGTAGGCAAAAGTACATTATTCAATGCAATTACTAAAGCAGGTGCAGAGGCAGCAAACTATCCCTTCTGCACAATAGAACCAAACGTAGGGGTCGTAACTGTACCCGATGAAAGGATTAGGGTTCTTCACGAAATTTATAATTCCAAGAAAACCATATACACGACTATTGAGTTCTGTGATATAGCAGGTCTTGTCCGTGGTGCTTCTAAAGGTGAAGGTCTTGGAAATAAATTCCTTGGCCATATCAGAGAAGTTGCTGCAATAGTTCACGTTGTAAGATGTTTTGAAAATGATAATATCGTTCATGTTGATGGACGCATTAATCCCCTTTCGGACATTGAAACTATCAACACTGAGTTGCTTTTATCTGACATGGAGGTTCTGGAAAGAAGAATTCAAAAGACGACTAAGAATTTAAAAGGAGATAAAACTCTTCAAGCTGAATTAGATCTTCTTAACAAAATCTATGCTTTTCTTGGTGAAGGTAAATCAGCAAGAGCTATGGAACTTGATGACGAAGAAAAAGAATATGTAAAATCCTTAGAGCTTCTTTCATATAAACCTGTAATATATGTTGCCAATGTTTCTGAAGAAGATGCTGCAGACAACTGCGAGAACGGTTATGTAAAGGCTGTTCGTGACTTTGCCGTTACTGAAAAGGCTGAGGTTGTTGTTGTTTCTGCAGAGATTGAGTCACAAGTTGCTGAACTTGATGATGAAGAAAAAGCAATGTTTCTTGAAGAACTAGGGATTGATGAATCCGGTCTTGATAAACTAATCCACGCTTCTTATAGGTTACTTGACCTGATTTCCTATTTGACTGCAGGTGAAGATGAAGTTCGTGCATGGACAATAAAAAGAGGTACAAAGGCTCCTCAAGCAGCAGGGAAAATTCATACTGACTTTGAAAAAGGTTTCATTCGTGCTGAAACTATTGCTTATGATAAACTTGTAGAATGCAAGGGTAATCTTGCTACTGCCAAGGAAAAAGGTATGATTCGTTCCGAAGGCAAAGAATATGTAGTAAAAGATGGCGATGTAATGAACTTCCTGTTCAACGTGTAAACAAATTAAAGGCCCAGTGTTTTCAACGGTATATTGATTTCACTGGGTCTGTCATATTAACTGGGTTATTTTCACAGTAGCCATATAGATTATCTCCACTTTTAAGTGGGTCAATCTCGTTGAATCTACACATCTCCGAATTATACATTCTATTCTTTGCTAGGAAACCTTACTTTCTGCTATTTCGTCTGCATCTATTAGCGATCTACTGCTTCCTATATGATCATTAAGGTTCTGCCCATTCCCCCATTAACATCTAGAAAAGGATGACTACTTAAAATGTTGTTTGATTCATTGGGTCTTAGCTTTCTCAATTTAATTGGTGGCCCCTGAGTGGGCTGCGGCAGCCTCTGCTGCATTAACACAATCGATAGCAAGAACAACAGCAAGTGCCATAATCTCCTTATCTGGATTATTAATATCTATGGTATATGTATCTGCCCATGTCAACCATTCTTTGTGGATATTCGCAATGGGATTGCCTTTTTCCAGTATCTCATAATCATGCTCCATGAAATTCCCATTAATTGTCCAACTCAATCCCTCTATAGCATATCTTGGTTTGAAAAAAGTAAATTCCTTTACGATTTCTGCCACCTGTTCACCATCAATATATACAAAGAACCTAGGTAGAAAACTAAACACCTTTTGAGAAATAAAAGCCACTTCACGCTGGTTCATATCATAAACATGAAGCTTTTTCCCCCATGAAAAGAGCTCTCCTTCTACATAATATTTATCTTTTTCCTGCTCATTCTTAATAAAAAATTTATCTTTCCATGAAAAGACTTTTTGCATAATATATAATTTCATATTCCACTCCTCCATTATTATAAGATGGCATCAGTTATAAGTAGGGATGCTGATGACATTATTTTACCATGAAGCACAAAGAAATGAAAATCTTTGATTAAATCATTTCCTCATTTTTTGATAATGTCCTCCAGTTCATTTTTAAGGTTGGTTAGATTAATATATAGGCGGTATATATCCTTCTTCAAGGGCCACCGAAACAGCTTCTGTAATATTTTTTACTTCTAGCTTTTGAAATATATTGGTAAGATGTGTGCCTACAGTTCTATTGCTTATATTAAGATTCCTTGCTATTTCATTGCGACTAAGCCCACTAGCTGCCTTTTCCAAAATTAATATTTCTGTATCTATGATATCCTCTTGGTAAGTTCTATCCTCACTCCTAAACACATTCCCGCCTTTTTCAATAGTCAAAAGTCCCGATACAAGCTCTTCCACAGACATTTCCTTTGAGAAAAATCCCTTTGCACCTATTAAAATAGCTTTTTTTCTATACATCGGCCTATCATAACCCGAAAGAAAAGCTAACTTTAAACCTTTATACTTAAGAATCAGCTGCCTTGCCAAATAAAAACTGTCCTCTACTCCTATTTTATTTAGATTAATATCAAGAAGAAGTAAAAAATCAACACCACAATCTAGGGCATTATATAACTCAGAAAGTGTTTGAACAAAATAAAATTTTTCTATATGGTCATTCCCTGGCAGAACATTTTGTAGAGAAGTTCCAAATAAAGTGTGATCGTCTAGCAAAACAATTTTCATAAGCAAATCCTCCTTAAAGCTCTACATTTATCATAAGTCCACCCTTATCTGCCCGAGTTATATCAAAGGTTCCTCCAAGGGAAAGCACTCTTTCTCTTATAAAAGAAAGACCAAATCCCCGCTTAAAAAGCTCCCCCTCATTTTCAAAGTGGACATTTCCATCACTTTTAACTTCTAAATAAAATTTTTCATTCTTTTTTATTAGTTTAATATCACATCTAGAACCATTAGAGTGCTTAAAGGTATTAGTCACCAATTCCCTTATCATACAGTACAAAATACCATCATAAGGCTGTGGAACGATTATCTCATCACTACATTCAAGATAAATTTCCATATAATTTTTCTCATATCGTCTTACTATTTCACCAAGCATATTATCAAGGTTTTCTTTGTATGAAAGGGATTTATCAATACTAACCCCATAATTCTCCATCTCGTTTCTTATTCTCTTTTGTAAAACTTCAAGTAAGTCTTCGATTCTTATCTCATTATCCTTACCACTGTTTTTATTTTCCAATAACAGTTTAATAGCATATAAATCCTGCAATATATCATCATGTAAAAAATCCATAATACGCCGATTTTGTCTTATCTCATTTTCATACTGAAATATAGCATTTTTATGCCGTGTGAATTTATCTCCCTGTCTATATAATCCTTCCGCCATCTCGTAAGCCATGATTAATGTCCTAGCCGATAAAGTCATTATTGCAGTTATTTTCATGTCTTTAAATATTATTTCGATTATAAATGCAAAGAGGGAAAATGCCCCAACCATTATTTCCTTATATTTTTTATCTAAACAGTACCCCTCATTTTTTCTTTCTAATGTCATACTAAAAATAAATGTAAATCCAATTAATACACCTATATATATAACTGAAGTACAGCCTATAAATAAGCTAGATATTTTATACGCAATAAACAGGTTGGAAAATGTGATTGCCATATGAATTATCGAAAGAGCTATACATCTAACCATTGTTTTCTTTAAGGTAAAAGCCTTAATCTCCTTAGCATTCCTGATGCTAAGATAAATTAAAAGCACAAAAGGAAAATTAATTATCAATGTATACATAACTTGGTGAATTTCAGATATCACTTTACTTTGAGAACTCAAAATAAATAAAAATAATTCAACCACACCTAATATAGCAAAAGGAACAATTTTAGTCCATTTTCTAATTGATGAATAATATCCGTAAAAAATAAATTTTATTGCATTTAAAAGTAACAGCCAAGGTGTTACTAAAGTTAAAATAAAATATATAATAATAACTCCGTAATTTGAGAATACAGGCAGTGCAAGGTTTAATGCAAAAACCCATCTTATCTTAGCAAGGGTAAACCCATCATCAATATAATCCTTATTTCTCATTATATCAAAATCACCTAAAACTACTAAAATTGCAGCACCAAAAACCCATAGCTTCCCTGAATAACTAGCTTCCATAAAAATAAAATACTTTTCCGGCAGAAAAGAAAATATCAATATTACTGAGATATTTAGACATATTGCTAAAAACAAAAAATCCATTCTTTTATCTTTTTCTATCATATCAATGCTTCTTTCTAAATTCTTTATCAAAAATCACTATTCCATAGGTTATCATTCCAATAAGTATTGAGATCCCCAATTCCTCCCATGTAGTTTTAGTATACATTTCCGTGACTTCTATTCCTAGCAAAAGAGGCATTCCATTATTTATATAGTGAATCATTGAAACGGTCCACGCACTTCTACTTTTCATATAGGCATAGGATAAGAAAATTCCAATAAGTATGCAATAACTAATCTGCTGAAGAAGTGGTATTATGCCTTGGTGTAAAGAACTGTAATAAAAATATATTACTGGCAAGTGCCATATTCCCCATACAAATCCTAAAGAAATTACGCCTTTTATCGTGCCAAATTTTTTTTGCATTGCAGGTTGAAGATAATACCTCCATCCATATTCTTCACCTAAAAAAGGTATAAATGAGATGAAAAATAGTGGAATAATAATTACTAGTTCTCCCAAAACATGTACGTTCATAATTTCCTTTATTTCTCCACCTATATTACCATCTATAATACCCATAGCCAATATGAACCTACAGAAATAAAGGCAAATGAACAATACCACCACATATATCGATTTTTTAAGGATTCCACCTCGGATTCCATTTTTTATTGCTACCTCCTTGTTTTCACCGAGTAATACCATACCCAAAATAAAACAAGTAAAAGTTATAATTATGGAGGTTATCCCCTGTGAACCTTTCCCTAAAATTATTTGGATAATGGAAACAAATACAATAATGGTAGAACTACATAAAAAAACCGTATAAAAGCTTTTCGGAATTTCATTAGCTTCTTCTGTCATTATTTTTGCAACCATTACCCCTATAGCAGGGTACAGCATCTGGCAAAGGGCCAAAGGGCCTGTATCCAGACCTCGAAACCATAGTATCCCCATTAAAATTCCAAAAACTGCAGTCAAACCAAAATTAACTATGAAAAATATCTTCATTTGTTTTGTAAAAAATTTTTCTGTCTTTTCCATAACAATAGTCTCCTTCAATATTTGATATGGTTCATCTTATCAAATATCAACCTCACTGTCATACGACTTTCATGCAAACATGAATTATACATTTTAAACAATATTAGGAAAAGCAGATAAAACCCTTATATAGGCATTATCTGCTTTCTAAAATCTTTATATTAATTATTTTGCTAATTGTCTATACATCCTGACACCTGTATTTACTAGTAGCCAGTAGCATAGAGCTGCCAAAGCCACAAAGAAGCCAAAGACTACAATAAGATATATCTCTACTCCAATAAATTTATGTAGTAATAACATATACAAAATCATTGGAAGTGCGATTGTAGCCATTGAAGTAAACATTGCTATCATCGGAGCAGCCCCCTGTTTTATAGCAACAATCTCGTTTATCCAATCAAATTTAGGGAACTTTAAATTAATTAATACACCAAATAATGCATTGAATACGGTTATAGCTATTGGAAGTAAAAACACCATAATTATACTTATTAAATTCATATCCACAAAAATTACTGCTATTAAAGCTGATACAATTATGAATGGTAAACTCAAAATTATATGAGGCATAGCCTTTGTGATAAGAACATCTTTATCTAAAATTGGCGCTGACTGACATATCCAAAATGTCTTTCCTTCTATAGAAATAGTAGGCGCCGATATAATTACCATTGAACACATTGCACCAAGACCTGCACAGACTAAGGCTCCTATAATCTCATTTCCTAAACCCATCATTTGGAATGTTGCCATCAGTGATTCATACTTAAAAGCTAGTGCTATAGCACCTATTGGCATAAATACTAAGCCAATCCCTGCATTAAACATGTACATAGGGCTTTGGGTAAAATGGCTTATCTCTTTATTTATCAAAGCAGTTTTTGTACCTTTAACCTTCATAGATCTTTCTTTATATTTTATTTTTTTATGACCTTTATTGGATGTCGCTATTTTTATAAATGTGGAGGATAAAACATAGTACACAACACCAAAAGGGATTATACAGCACAATACAAATATTAACATGTTTATCCAATTGCCATCTGCAATAGCAGTGCCCATATAATAAAACGGAGGCATTGATCTTTTTACTGCTTCGCCTATTTCCGCTCCTCGTTGAATTAGGATATTCATATAATCCTGCAGTTTAAAACATGCATACATATAAGATAAAAATAGAACTAGCGTAAAAACTGTAATTACAGTAGTCTTATTTCTCATCTTTGAATTGATAAAAGCTATAAGCCATCCAAATAGTGCTGAAAATGCCATTACTAATAATGGTAACAGTAAAAAAGAAATTATAAATATTACTACCCCAGATAAAGTAACAGGTTGTTTCATAATATAAACTACTGCGCCGGGGAGAATCACTAGTATTTCATATATATAGTTTAACCCTAGTAGTGCAAGTAACCTAGATGCCAAAATATACTTTGGAGGTATTGGCATTGATAATAATAAGTCATTATCTTTTGCTTCATATATTTGATTCTGTGTCGTAAAAACACTTCCCACAAAACATAGTAGGAAAACCAGAATACCCATAAACCCAAAGTAAAACCATTGTAAATTTAGTGACGCAAATGGATCACAGATTCCCATGAACATGCCACCAAATAAAATACCAAAGCATCCGATTACATATATTAAAACTATAATGAAAAAAATAGTTTTGCCTATAGTTTTTCTCCCCTTGCCACCTCGACTTTTTTTAAACATTCCGGAGAGCATGGCTTTAAATCTTGTAATAATTAAAACTCTAAGCATATTAATCCTCCAATTCTAAGAATACATTTTCAAGGGAGGTATTTCCTTTTACTTCTTCCATTGTTCCACTAGTTATAAGTTTTCCTGATTTTATTATTGCCACCTTATCACAAAGTTTTTCTGCTACTTCAAGGACATGGGTAGAAAAGAAAATAGCACCACCCTTATCGCAAAGATCTCGCATAAGTCCTTTAATGACATGGGCAGCTTTAGGATCAAGCCCGACAAAAGGTTCGTCCATAATCATAAGTTTTGGTTCATGTATTAATGCTGCAATAATTGCTAGTTTTTGCTTCATTCCATGTGAATAAGCACTGACAGGTTGAGCTAAATCTGATGTAATTTCAAACATATCAGCGTATTTTCTGATTCTTTCTTCCCTGTCTTTTTTCGATACTTTATAAATATCAGCAATAAAGTTCAAATATTTAATCCCGGATAAAAACTCATATAAATCTGGATTATCTGGGATATATGCAATCTTTTCTTTGCATTTCAGCGGATCATGCTTAATCGAAACGCCATCTACTAAAATTTCACCTTCGTCAAACTGTAATATACCGCAACAAGATTTTATAGTTGTTGTTTTCCCTGCACCATTATGACCAATAAAACCGTATATTTCTCCTTTACCTATATGCAACGTAAGATTATCTACTGCTTTATGCTCACCATATTTTTTAGTTAAATTGTTTATTTGTAACATTTCTTCTCCCTTTCATTAACACCTTTTATATTTTAGTCTTATTTTACCATATAATTCCCTTATATTCCATATTCTTTAATCCCAATCTTATTACATATATTTCTCAGCCGTTTGTTGACATATGTTAATAACAATGTTATTGTAATTAATAACATATGTTTATAGTGTAGGGAGGTTAATTATGGCAAGACCTAGAAAATTTAGAAAAATAAGTTCTATACCGGAAGCAGAAGGATTAATTCCAATTGGCTACAACAAGGATGATTGTCCCTTTGAGGTTAAAATGACTTATGATGAATATGAAACAATAAAGCTTATAGATTTATTGGGTATGAATCAAGAAGAATGCGCAATAAAAATGGATATATCTAGACCTACTGTTACTAATATATATAATGATGCCAGATATAAACTTGCTGATGCATTAATTAATGAAAAAATACTATTAATTGAAAGCGGAGACTTCACAGTCTGTAAGCAGGGTAAAAAAATCGGTAAATTAGATAATAAAAATTCTAAGATAAAAATTGCTGTAACTCATGAAAATGGCGATATATTTCAACATTTTGGGCATTGTGAAGAATTTAAGATTTATAATGTATTAAATGGTAAAATTGTAGATTCAAAAGTCTTTAAAGTTACCGAAATAGGCCATGGTGCTTTAGCCGTTTTTTTAGAAAAACTTGGGGTAGATATTTTAATTTGTGGTGGAATTGGTCAAGGTGCAAAGACAGCACTTTCTGATGCCCATATAACACTTTTCGGCGGCGTCAAAGGCTCTTCAGATTCGGCCGTAAATTCTTTGCTTTCTGAATCCCTTGAATATGATGGAAATGTAGAATGTAGCCGTCATGAACATTCCCACCAATCAAATCATGATTGTCAAAACCACGAAAAGCATAAATGTAGACACGGAAACTGCAATCAATAAAAACAAGAGAGGTTAAATTAACCCCTCTATTTTTATAGTTTCTTATCAAAGCATTTTAAGTTTTCTCTTATAAATCCCTCAAAGAAGAATTCCGTCACCCCTGCATATGTATAGCCTAATCTTGGATAAAAATTTATTGCTGGTAAATTTCCTTCATAAGTATCTAATCTTATAACTGTACACCCTATTTTTTCCCCATATTCCTCAGCAAATTTAACAAACTCTTTTCCATAGCCCTTGCCAGATTGACTAGGTGGTATACATAATGTATGAATCACAAGTACTTTATCGTCCTCCGCTTCAAAATTCCAGCTTATATTTTTATATTCATTAGGTTGGATAGAATTTAAGTTTACACATCCAACTATTATGCCATTTTCTTCACCTACAAAAAATGTGCCTTCTTCGACTGCTCTTCTTGCAGTTTTTATAGTTGGATATAATCCCTTCTTCCAGTTAGTATAACTTACCGTCTTAGCTTCATTATCTAAAATCTCATTATATATTTCTTCTGCTCTAATGGTGTCTTCAAAGTTAGCTTTTCTAATGTTCACGGTCGTACCTCCGATGTTTTTTATATTTATATTGTATTATTTAACTTATAACTTGTCAACTTAATGGATAAACCCCATCAGAACAAATTATGCCTTCTATATTATTGAATGATGCTTTATTAAAATTGTTAGTATCTGGATTGTCTATTATAAAACTAAAACTGTTTTTGAATTCCTCTATGGTTCCATCAAAAATAAATTTTTCCAAACTTGCAAATTTTGAAAAAATATTTTTAGTATCTTGATTAAAATTTTTCGAGTAGAAATTCTTCCCTATTTTAAAAACTTCTAAATCATATTTTCCCATATCATAAAACATCCCCTGGGCATTAGTCACCTTTCTTGTATCCAAATAACTAAAATCAATTTCTTTCATATCTACTGCAAAACAAGAAAATATCTCAGACATACTAGTCACCATAGAAGTGTCAAAATTATGGCCATAGTTTATTTTTATAATTGATGTAATAGAGTTAAAAAATCTATCCATATTAGTTACACCTGTGGTATTTAAATTCTCTAAATCCAGCTCCAATAAATCTTGACGCATGCTAAGGAACCTATCCCCACTGCTAAGATATGTATTCCCTTGACTGACTACATATAAACTTTGTCCCCATCCATATTTACTGCTACTTTTAGTTCCTGCCCATACTTGTTTTTTTTGGTTTTCAATATAGGAATAATTACTAATATTCGATTCTTTAATATCCAATTTATTAATAAGATAATTCTTAGGGTCCACAACGCCACTATCTACAAAATAAATCTCAGTCAGCATATCAACACCCCATCCTATTGGACCATTTTTTATTACAGGTATTTCCTCTGTACCTATAACTTCATCTGTATTTTTATCCTTTGTAAGGAGAAGGCCATTTTCCCCATCAACTTCATACTCTAATAAATCCGGTGTTGTTTTCCATTTCACAACAAAGACTACATCTGCAATCTCAATATCTCTCCCCTCAGATGTTGACGGAGTTATAACTGCATCAAACTTCAACGATAAGTTTTCTCCCCCCGCAATATTATTAAGATGTCCCGTTATAGGTATATTCCCATTCTCATCATTTGGCACCTGTTCTATGGAAATACCAAACTTTTTACTGTCTATTAATTCACTTTTTATATCAGTATCACCCCTAATCAACCTCCATTCATTATTAGCTATTACATTTATAGATTCTATTTTAATAGGCAAACTAGAATTATTAGCTATGTTAATAGTATTTCCAATAATATCCCCATTTGACTTTTGATATAGAGGTATTGATGTTGGAACCGTTACATCTATTACTTTTTCTCCTGTATCTGTTGATCCCCATACATATATATTTGAAAATATTACGACTAAAAGAATCACCATAGAATATAAAGTTAATTTTCTCATTTAGCAAACCCAATTATAAATGTAATTGTAGCCGCCTCTATCTCTGTTTGCCCATGTTCAAATCCAGTTGCCACTGCTCCCCATTTCAAACTCATATTGCTTCCTACATCAATTTGTGGAAATTTTTCATCGGTTAAAACAAAGTTTCCTTCCTTACTGCAAGGTGAATCATTTATAGTAAAGCCTATTTTTTTACTATCTATTAGAGAACTGACTAAACTACTATTCCCACTTACTAGATTCCATCCATTACTCCCCTTTACTGAAATGGAATTTACCTTTATAGGTGCTGCAGAACCGTTTATTATGCTGCCTGCGCCACCTATTACATCTCCATTTGATTTTATAGCTACAGTTAGCTGAGTAGGTACTGTAACTGAAAAGCTAGCTGGCTCTGCTGTTACAATAGCTTTACTAGATGTTTCTCCCCCAGACAAAACAGATGTAGATTCTCCAAAAGATGAACTTGTTGTTCCTGTTGCAATTATAAAAGCTAATCCTAAAATCAATAAATTATTTTTCTTCATTTTTACCTCATTTCTATCCCTTAACATTAATACTTATATTTGCTCCTGCTGTTCCTATAATCTGTCCTGTTTTTTCATCATAAGAACTAAAAAAGGCAGTACAATCATATACTCCCTTATCTAAGAACTTGTTTAGTTTTATATTTTTTAATTGATACCCTACAGGGATTAAATTAGATTTATATATTATTTCGCCTGTATAGTTTAACTTTATTTCTACTATTTGTGGGTATCTGTTTACCCTTTTGTTTTCAATATTTATTTTTGCTTCAGAATCTCCATTTTTCATTTCAACAAAAGGATTTATAGTCATATTAATCTGTGTTTCAAGAACCTTTTTCCCCAGTTCTTTCTTTAAATCCTCATTGTTTTTTTTCGATATTTCTAACTGTTCAACACCTTTATCAATTTCCATTATATGCTGTTTATTATCCTTTATAAAGGTGGCGCTGCAACAACTGAGAAATAATAAAATTGAAATTATTATTAAGACTAGCTTATTTCTTTCTCTTTTTTTACTGTACACTTCAATCTCCTTCTATTAATATGGCACATATTCATAATGTGACTTTACAGTTATATCTTTATAACTAGACAAAAAGGGAAGCCTAAAGTTGAAGTTCTTACCCTTTAACTTTATAAAAACAATAGGTTTTTGTTGGTCTGAAGAGATGTTGCTCTCAATCGATACAAGTTCACCATCTTCATTGTATCTTCTTGTTTTTTCGTTATCATCAGTAAAAGAGATATCAAATTTAATATTATTATCACATAAATTATATTTTATTATTTCTCTTGCTTTTTTAACAGCCTCAGTATCGTTATATACAAATTTGCCATTGCCATAAGCTTGTTCCTCTATGAATAAGGAAGCTGTTGCTGCGCCCTCATCAGCTGCATACTTCAATATCTGTTTATACCTTACAGCCTCATTTAAATCAATTTGGAAATATATAATTGTAATCATATATAACAAAGCCCCAATAGTTATAATAAAATTTTTCATCTTTTAAGAACTCCGATCTATGTACTCACTGGTAGTCATATTTCTAATCTTATAAACTCCCTCTGTATCCTCCTTTGACAAGCCCAAAAACTTAGCAGCAGGAATTAAATTCTTAATTGGTACTTTAATCTCATACCATATTAACTTGCCCCTGCCCAACCTATTATCAGAACCACAAACCATAATTTCATCTTGCCCACAACCGATGGCTGATGAAATTTTTTCCTTCAACAAATCAGAGTTTTTGGAAGTAATGCACCCCTCCTGCTTTACCACCTCCTTAAAGCTATTAACATACTTGTCAATTGAAGAAATTTGGTTGTGTGTAATCTGGTTTGCAGTAAATTGAAAAACAAATATCAGCAACAACATTACACATCCAATCGATGTAATCAGATTTTTCATTTATTTCACCTAATTTTCCAAATACACTTTTACACTGTCTTTCATTACATTTTTTGAAGCATTCTTTAAGCTGTCACCATTCCCGACTATCATATTAAAAATCAAACAACCAAGTATAATAGTACCTATTATCACAACTAATTCTTTCATTTTTGCACCCCATTACTAGTTTAACTTTATAGTATTTATACTACTCACACCTTCTCCCACAATTTTATTGGCTGCACTTTTTAGTGAATTATCTCCACTACCTAATACCATTGTATTTACTATAATAGCTCCAAGTAAAATTGTTCCAATAATAATAACTAAATTTTTCATTTATTTCCCCTTTCTAAAAAACTTGCCCCAGCATAGATATTGTATCCATAAAAACTACAACCACTGCAAAATTAAGCAATAAAGCAAAGATTGTAGCTGTGGCAAACATAGTAATTATAATACTGTTTCTCTCGGCTTTTTTCATAGCTCTTGTCTTTCTTTCTTGTGAAATAACCTCTTCAAATGCCGTAATTTGATCTAACAATTCTGCAGGATTAATTTTTTCAAGTTTAGATAATATAGCCGCAAAATTTTTCCCTGACTTGCTAGGTACATATTTAACAAAAACATCTGTAACATGCTGTGAGCCTCTACTTCTGTATTCCAATAATACTTCTGCATATACTGGTTTCAATGCCACTGCATTTTCCATTAACTGCTCCAGAATAAAATCCTGGGACATTGGTACCTCTTTTTGCACTATAGCTAAGTTTTTTAGCGTAATACAACTATTAAACACCTCCTTTTCATACTGACCCTTTTTAATCCTGAAGTTGCTTATTTCACTATTTGCTATCACCTCCTTTCCTTTTATACTATTTATTCTCTCCCAAAGTATTTGGGATAAGTTTCTTGTTCCTAATCTTACCGATCCCTTAATTCTTCTTCGTTGATTATTTCTTATAAAAATTAAATAACACCCTGCAGAAAAAAGAATTTCTGATATTATAATTATTTTAATATTCATACCTCACCTCACAAATCCATCTTGGTTTTTGTCAGGAAAATATTTATTATAATTCCAATAACATAAAAGATTAAAACAATTAAGAACCATGTAATTCCTGTTGTTGTCGTAAATTGATAAATCATAAATTTTTTTAAAGTAAATCCAAAGAACTTGCAAGCTCCTATAATTGTCAATAAAAAGCAAATTGGAGCAAGATATTTTAGCATTAGATTGGCTTCGTTATTTTCTCTTTTTTCATGTTCCATTGCCTGCCTGCTTCGTGTAATTGTCTCCATTAAATCAACTAATGATGAAGTCACCTTTATACCTAAAACTTCAGCAAAATAAATATTAGATGTAAGAACATTACCCCATGATGTATCTATAGAATACCTCATTACATTAAGCAGCTCTCCTATCTCCTCTTTACTGCCTGTTTTATTTAGTCCTTTTGATAAATCAAATAATAACCGTCTGCTATTTGGTGCATTTTCTATAGTTATAGCTGTCTTTTCAATAGCTTCTTTCATATTGTAATAGCATATTTTATAATTATTTAACAGCTCACCAACCAATATATCTCCTTCTTTTGAACTGTTTACTCTTATTAACTGCAGCCTTATTCGCAAAATAATATATGGGATTGCGCCAAAAATTCCACTAGCCAATATTCCTATGCTTAACGAAATTTTACGATATATTAAGTAAAAGGAAACTATTGTTATGAATCCTGTGAACAAAAAAAACACATCTACCATCTTTTCGCTATTTGTATTCATAGTGGCTTTAATTAAGATATATATGTGCTTTCTCATACCCTTTTGTGGCATTGCAATTTCTTTTTTCTCTTTAAAACTCCTCTTCAGTCTAATTCTATGTTTAGCAAAATTTCCCCAGTTTAAAATTGAAGAGTATTGAAATAGAAATATACCTAAAATATAAACTCCGTATATTAAGTTTGTAATATTCATTAATTTACTCCTTCCTCCCTTTATAATAGGCAGGTTCAATTACATTTACTTCGTCTAAAGGATTTCTAGTCTCCAGCCATCTCAAGGTATTCTTAAATTTCTCTAATGCATCAGGATATTCTACTCCTATATTTTCCTTATCTATACCTATATCGTATTTCCAAAACCATTTTTTCTTTTTAAAGTCAAATTTACATATCTGATGACACGAGACCTTATCACAAATTGGATCGTATCTATACTCAACAATAGCCTTTAACTTTTTCTTTGATTTGTCCTCTGGCAACTGACAAAATTCAAATACATAATTAAAATTTCTAAATACCTGAGCAATAATTGCATTAAGTTCTCCCCCATATTTGGATCGTATCTTTGTAGCCATTTTATATGGTATATTAACCGAATTATTATCATGTATAGTAGCCTTACTCCTCTGGGTTCCTGTTGATGTAATGTCTAATGCTAAATTAAAAGCTGTTGCATCACGCATCTCCTCTAAAAGCACGTAATCATTATCCCCTCTAAGCAAAGATTTTACAATTCCATCCAAATCTTCACCATCTGCTACAAGCTGCATTATCGGCGCATCCGGCATAATTTCATGCCATGAGGTTTCTGGATCTGTTGCAATTGCAAGTCCCTCAAGGCTAGGATCTTCATAACTTTGCCATGTTTGTAAAAAAGTAGTCTTTCCTGACCTTACCTGTCCAGCAAAAATAACATTATACCCTATCTCAATCATAGCTTTTAACAAAGGAATACTGTCATAAGGTATTGTTCCTTTTGCTGCCATCTCTTCAAAAGTTAAACTATTAAATACATATTTTCTAAAAACCATAACATCTTGATCTTCTTTAGTCCGATCCCCAGAAAAAATAGTGATTCTTATTCCATTGTGTAAATATACTTCATGAAAGCCATATTCAAGTCTTTCGTAAGGTGTAGCCAAAAGCAGCGTTCGTTTTAACTGCTCTCTCCTTTTTTTATTAATTTTTTGAGGTTGTAACGTGGCTTTACCATTAATCATACAATAAAGTTTTTCCCCAATTAACTTGGCAGATGAAGATTTTTTGTACTCTTCACTCATGTCATAAGCCCACGGTGCAAGTCCAGAAAGACCATACAACTCAGCAAATATGGCTTCACAAATATTTTCATACCAAGGGGGATACCACTCATCTAGTATTTTTTTCTCTCTTAAAATTTCTTTTATCTTTTCTTTATAGAATTCCGTCTCTACCTTGTACCCCATGATTGCTCTTTTTTCTCTTTCCAATTTTCTATTTTTAGCTAAATCATCGGTTTCATCCCAATCTTTATCAAAAGCCTCTAATACTATTGTGCATATATTTTCAAACCTAGATTCCTTATCCTCTTCTGCGATTTTTGTAGATTTAATTGACCTGTCCAAGAATTCATCAAGATAAAACTCTTCTTTTATACTTAATTCTTCCACTCTAATCACCTCTTAAATATAAATTTTTTTACTGGCTTGTCATTGGTTAAGTCTAAAATATCATTTACTATATTATTAATACCTTCATGAAATTTCGGATATTTAAGCAACGTAGATTTATCTTGTTCTGCAACCCATCCATATTCAACATATCCAAGTATTATTGATTCATTAAAACTCAGCTTAGTCTCAATCTGTTTCTTATTATAAAACCCCATATTATTCATATACTTGTTTATTACTAACTTTCCACTATACTCTAATGGTTTTAATATGGTATTACATATATTTTCAAACCTCCTTAAACATTTTTCTTGCTGTGTTACTACGTAATATCTATTTTTGCCATATTTTAATGAAGATATATTTAAACCATACTGTACGTTGCATCCCCCATCAATTATGATCTGATCATAATCATTTTCAATTGAATTTACTATTTTATCTATATCCTCTTCGCTGTAGTATTTAATTGTTGAAATATTTTTAACCCCAGGTAAAACGCTAATCCCATTATATTCCATAACAATATCTCTAACATCTCCAGATAACAAATTATTACTTGCGAGATTTGATCTTATATCATCTAAAGAAAAATTAACTTTATTAGAAATATAGTCAGTGCCGTATTGCCCGCTAGCCAATATTAATAATGTTTTTTCACCTTTTTTACCTACTAGTTCTGCAACTGATTGTGCAATCATTGTAGTTCCAACCTGGTTATCCCCGCCAAAAAATACTGAGGTTTTACTCATTTTATTCCCTTTCTAACTAATTATATAGAATGACCAATTGTTTTCCGTTATCTGCAACCCGCGACAAAAGTTGGGCTTGTTCCTTTGTAACAACTACTTCCACAAGGCTTACTGTAGAAGATGCAGACAGCCTATCTTTGTCTTCTGATACTACCTCCTGATTTGACCCATCCTTTGAATAGGCTACAACTGCAGAAGTAATAAATTCCCCATCAACATAAAAATATGCTGTATCACCTCTTCTCAATGTTTGTGGATATGATTTTAGCCATTGATTTGGTATTGACATTATGAATTGTCCCTTTTTTTCGTTTAATATCAATTCTTCCTCTTCAAATATATCCTGAAAAACAGGCGTGTTTTTATGAATCAATTGTTTAGCAGAAAGACCAATGATTTTTACTGCCTCAGAAGTAGATAAGGCCCCGGAAGGAATAAAATTTACTTTTATGCTTCCTATCATTTCTTTTGTTATTTTTGTATTTTTTTCTACATCCAAATTTAGTACTGCCATTTCTTTGTATAAATACATATTGCGTCCCCATTTTTCCCAGCCATACATTGCACATAAACTAACGACTATTAACAGAAATCCAATTGTTTTTCTTAATTTGTTCAATTAAATACTCCTCTCTTCATCTATCTTCCAATTGCCCTCTTCATTTATAAAAATATATTGTTTAATGCGTTCTGCCTGTCCATCCTCATTGAATCCGTTTTTTCTTAAATACGTTTTACTCACAGGTTTCTCAACCACATCTGCAAAAAACACTGTGGCCACAGCTTTGCTCCTACTATCAAAAAAATTCACAGACATTACCAATAAACTGTGAATAAATTTCTTTACTTCATATTTTTCTATATCTCTTTTTTTATCAGATTTCTCATTTTCCCTGATAGCCTTGTATTTTTCACTATAATAGATATCTGCCAAATTTTCATCATATGACATATAATTTATATTTTCCTCTTTTTCGATGCATTCCGTAACTATAGTCTCAATACTCTCTTCCCCTTCTTTTAGTTTTACGCTATTTTCAACTCCATTTTCATCCTGCTCAGTAATTACAGGTCCCTGGTTTATAACAGGTTCCTCATGAGGTTTTTCTTCTTTGTTAACATTTATAAATATAGCCATAATGATTCCACAAATAATAATTCCTATTACTACTAAAAATAAGACTTTTCTTTTATAATCCATCTTAATTATTCCTTTCTATGTAAATCCCAGTATTTTACTGTATCGTCAACTATTATATTTACTTTATCCACTATTACCTCTTTACCATATGCAGTAAATTCAAAAGTTATCTGCTCAGGCTTTGTCTTGCCCCATAGTCCTATCATATTCGGGTTAAATATGGCCCCATGCCAATGTGAATTGGAAAACTCTAAATTCTCGCAGTAGTCTGTTCCCAATATCCTTACATTTAGCATTTTAGTCTTATTGCTCTCATTTACTTTCCCTTCTATTAAAAACTTTTCGCCTGACCAGAAAACATTTTCCCCTCTCAACCTAGGTTTTTGTTTTGCCAAATATTGAGAATAAGAAACATCAAAATTTCCATATTGGTTAAAATAAAAATTGTTAAAGTTCCTTCTGTTTTTATCCCATAATTCAGTATGATATACCTTTCCAAGCAGCCGATTATTTTCATTCTCTTCTATATTTATTTCCGGTGGATTAGGTATAATTTGTGTTGTTTTTTCAATAGAAAAAACAACATCCTTTCGTAAGCTGCGACTACTATCAAAGTCATCATATCCATAAAAGCTTGCCACATACGAACCCTTTCCTAATCTACTCGCCATAACTTTAGTTGTCTGTTGTTTTCCACTTTTAAAACCACTTGCCATAATATATTCAGGTATAACAACTTTTCCCTTATTATCAGTTACCTTAATTGTTAGTTTTTTTATGTCATCACCGTCTGGATCTATACATGTTACATTAAAATAAATATCGTCTTCAACTTTTATTCTCTCTGGCATAACCGATGCATATATAATAATAGGGTCTCTATTCTTTACCTGCCTGCTGTAATGTGCAGTATCCTTCCTTTTTCCATCTGAAACATTCCAGTCTAATGACCATGTCCCCCTCTGAGGATTATTATATTTTCCTCTTTTTTTCTCAACCGCTAAGCTTGAATTAATACTATCATGAGCTAATTTACCAAATTTTTTATTACCGTTTAATAAGACCGGACCACTTGTAATAGTCTTACAATTACCTTTTACTTTTGCACAGTATTCTATCCCTGTTGTGTTGTTGTACAATGGCGCATTACTTATCCTACCTTCTATTTTAGTATATGTATCAATAATTTTCGGGTAATTGCTACCTCCCTTAAAGGTTACACCTATTGTTTTAATATTACTCTTAGTCACATCATCAAAACCATCTACAGCATATAAATTAATATAATAATTCCCCTCTTTATTATTAAAATTAGATGGAGATAAGGATATACTTTTCTGGGTTCCACTGCTATATGAAGAAGCTATAGTCTTATAATTTGCAGTTTTAGGGTATATTCTATTTCCCTGGGAATCTTCTACAAACATTCTTAAACTACTTATTTTATCTCTATCAGGATCTGACACTGTACAAAAAACTGTTGTTCCCTGTTGTTCATCTATAATCTTAGAAGTTAATGATGCAGAAGTAATAACAGGGGGCCTGTTTTTAACGATTTTTTGATATTTTTTAAAACTCTGTAGTTTTTCATCACTTGCTCTCCAATTTAAAGACCATGTCCCTCTCCTAGGGTTACTGTAATCCCCTCTACTTTTTTCTTTTCCTGTTCTTGACTGAAAAGAACTATAGCTTATTTCCCCATAACCATTATTACCATCAATTTTTATAGGACCTGAATTTACTTTTATATAATCACCATCTTCATCTTTAATCTTGGCACAAAATCTAATCCCATCTGTATTGTTATAAATAGGGGATTCACTTATATTCCCGTTAATTTTTGTATATGTTGCTATGATTTCAGGACAATGATTCACCTTTACAGGCTTTACCTTTATATTAATTTTATTACTATAAACAGTCTTATAATAATATTTAGGAAATCCTTGATTTACTTTTCCACTGGTAGTGCTCCATCTAAATGTAGCCCTACAATACACCGAAAATTCACCGGCACTGTAAAACGTCTTAGACACACTACTAGAATTGTAATTATTGTCTGGGAAAAAAATTGTGTAATCACATATCCTGTCATAATAATATGTAGCAGTCCTATTATGAGCTTTACTCCGTCCTGTAAAAGAAGGTACTGCACTTTCTTCAACTACTCTAAATTTTAATTTATCACCTTCCGTACAGTTATTTTTATCTGCCCATAATGATATACTTCCCCTAGCATTTGTTACACTAATCATACCTGTCTTCCCTGATGAGTATCCATTTTCAGTTCCCACACCGTAGCATATGCAAGATGTATAACTTAGACAAAAAATCAACAACATAAACACTATTCCAATTTTTCTATTTATCACATAATCCCCCCCAAATAAAAAAGACACTGAAATTAGTGTCTTTAACATAGATTTAAATTAAAATCATCTATAGCCCATATGAATTTTTTATTCTGGCTCAGGTGTAAAACAGCCATGATTCTTCTAGGTTTATTCAGCTTTATATCATGGCTCATAAGCCATTCCCTCGTGGCTGATACAAACTTTTCTTCATAATGAACTATTACATCTGCCGCTCTATCACTTTTATAATATACTGTGATTTTAGGGCTTCCATTCAATTTCCCAACTACTTCCCCCTTCTCTATTCCCTGATAAGTTATCTTAGGATCATTTTTTTCTTCTAATTCTTTACGAAGTTTAGTGCTAATCCAGTCATAACCCTCATAACCTGTTGCAGTTTTATAGCTTCTATCTGTAATCTCAGTTATAAAAGCTGTGACTACTTTTTTTATTTTACAAGCCTCCTCTACTAGAGGATCATCTTTAAGAAGACAAAGATCATCTTCTCCAAAAAATTTCTTAACTGTCAGGTCATACATTTTATTTTCATTGAAAACCTGTACAAAGCATTTATTGTCCCAATAAAACTTATAGTCCCCATCTTTATCAAGTACCTTAGCATTATCAACAGAATTGTATATTTCCCTAGGATTTTTAGATAACTTCGTATTATTATCCTTACCTTTAATATAAAATACTATCGTTATTATTAGTGATATAACAATTATTATTGTTATAAACAATAATCTCCTTTTCCCCTTATTTCTCATTTTACCCTCTTTTTCACAATATTATAATAACATACTTTTCTTCCCCATTCAAGATATTTTTTACATTTTTTACATTTTTTTCTAGTTTCATATTAGATTCAAGTTGACCGCAACAGAATATACAAATCTTTGCTTCCATATTTTCCATATATTGTCTGGATATCTCTTTTTAGGTGAAACTTTATTCAATATGCTATCCATAACATAGCCCTTATAAGAGTCAGGAACCCCTGCAAAAGCCTTTTTTATGCTATTAATTCTTCTCTCTAAATTTACCTTTTCTATGGCATTTATTTCTGTAGGCTTAACATCACAATAATCCCTCCTTCCTTCATTTACATAAGATTTACCCTTTACACCTGCCTTAATGTCCTCTTCCAATTCACTAAGTTTATTTTCCAGCCTCTCTAAATCTCTAATAGCCCAAAGACACTGGTAATAAACAGGATCTGGTAGAACGTATTCTGTCATTTTAGTCTGTTGCCATTCTCTTGCCATCTCTTAACTTACTCCTTTCATCTTGACATTAAATGTTAAATTCTTACATAATATTTTTACATATTTTCCATATTTTGTCAATACATTTCTTATATGCAGTTCAAATGTTCTCCTAGTTCCCCTGTGGTCCCTAGGTCTGGAGCATATTTTCCATTTAAGTTTCAACCTGCAGCAGAGTTTAGATTTGTTTTTTTAGGTATTTAAGGGATTTATCACAAAGCACTACTTTCACGGTTTTTTAGCTGTCTGGGATAAAAATTTATCCCAGATTTGCATCAAAGTGCTCAGCTGTGATAAATCGTGGGTCTGCGTCGAAATCACAGAGTCCAAAGGCGAAACCACAGATGTCCAATCTGATCTACAAATCCTATTCCCCCGGTTTTTGTGGATAAAAAAAACCAAAGCTAGTATACAGCTTTGGTTTTTAGTTTTCTCTATTAACTTTTTCTAAGCCTATGCTTTATTCCCCTCTAACGTAGTAATTCCAATACCACAAAGAGTTAATGCAAGTCCTATTATAATATACCATCCAAAATCATCTCCTGCAAATAGTATCCCTGATAGAACCCCAACTACAGTATTTAGATTTGCCATTATATTTGTAGCAATAGCTGCAGGAAGCTTTGCTAGTGCAAAATTATATACTATGTAACATATTGCTGAGCAACATATGCCTAAAAACAATATAGCCACGGTAAGCTTCATATCACCTATGCAAGCCGTGTAAGTAGAAAATCCATAACCCATTGAAAAGTTTATAATATTAAAGAAAATTCCACCCATTGTAGCAATTCCAAAAGTCAATTCAATTGTGTTAAAATTCTTTGCAGCTCTATTACTTACATGACTATATACAGCCCCTGAAAGAACTGCGCCAATTAGCATAATATATCCCAGCCCTTTTCCTCCAACAGAAAATCCTGGTGCAAAAACTATGCATGTCGCAACACCTATAAATGCCATTACAACTGCGAGTACAGTCCGCTTGGTGGGCCTTACTTTAAAAATAATAGAGCCTAAGATCAATACAAAAATTGGAATTGTTGCAATAAAAATAGATGACTCCGATGTTGTTGTGAAATTAATTCCCATAGTCTCAAATACTGAATAAAGGCATGGCTGTATAGCTCCTACAATTAATAATATCTTTATGGGTTTTCCCTTAAAGTTTACTTTAATTATCTTTAAAACTGCTAACAAAAAGAAAACTGCAGTAGAAATGGTCCATCTTAATGTTAATATTTGCATGGGTTCTAAACTTTCTAGTGCAACCTTAGTTCCGAAATATGACATGCCCCACATGGTGGCAGCAATTACTACTAAGACATATAAAAACCATTTCTTATCCGTTATATTTTCTTTCATTATGCATCCTTTACTAATAAAAACTTATTGATTAACGATTAAGTTCATCTAATACTCTAATTAAATCACCAAATATACCATATGCAGTCTGTTCTATTTCTGGCCCGTGTTCTACAATTGAAAGCCTTCCCATTAAATCCGTCGTAATGGCTACAATGGATGAAGTTCCATCAATGGATGCCAATAAATCTTTTTTACTGATTTCTACTGGTTTTACACTTGCAATAACCTTTCCATCTTTTAGAGTTCCTTTGCATATTAACTTTATGACATTTCCTCTTTCCTCGGCATTTTTTATATCTTCAACAGTAATATTTTCTATACCTGTTCTGTCAACTTCGTTTGGCGTAATATTAGCATCCATAAGTACATTTAGTAAAGCTGTAACCTTTGCCGCTGCATCATATCCTTCAATGTCCATAGCTGGATTAGCCTCGATAAAGCCTAGTTTCTTACCCGCTTCAATTACCTCATCATAAGGTTTCCCCAAAGCAAGCTCCTCTAGAATATAATTAGTAGTACTATTTAAAATTCCATCAACTTCAGTAATTTTACAGAACTTTAATGTATGTTCAACTAAATTGAATATAGGAGTTCCATCCATTACAGTAGTCTCATAAAAGAATAAACACTTATTGTTAGCCGCCATACTACGCAGTTCATTAAACGCCCAAGCAATAGGCCCTTTGTTTGCCGTAATAACATGTTTTCCTCTTTTAAAGGCTCCCTTTATATGATCAATGGCAGGTTGTCCCGTAAATATTTCTAAAGGTGTCATTTCAATTAAAACATCATAGTTTACATTTTCTATAACATCAAAAGATGAAAATTTACATAGTCCTTTTGTATCTTCTGCAAATTTCCCAGTGTTTTCAATATCTGCACAGGCCTTAATAACATCTATACCGTCTTCATTTACGATAGTACCTCTTGATCCTGTGGTAATAGCAACAATCCTTATGTCAGTGTTATACTTTTTAGCGATTTCTTGCTCTTTATCAGTAAGCATTTTTGCAAATGCTTTTCCTGCATTTCCAAAACCCAACATAGCAACATTTAATTTTTTCATAATTCCTCCTAGCCTTCCCCGTGTAATAATGCGTGTATTTTCTCATTAAGCATTTCTAATGCTACAATATTAAATCCCCCCTCAGGAATAATAATATCTGCATTTTTTTTGCTCGGTTCTACAAACTGTTCATGCATAAGCTTTACAGTTGTTAAATATTGATTTACTACAGAATCTAGAGTTCTTCCTCTTTCTCGTACATCTCTTAAAATTCTGCGTATTATTCTTACATCAGAATCTGTATCAATAAAGACTTTAATGTCAAACTGATCTAAAAGTTGATCATTTTCAAATATTAATATACCTTCTACCACAATTACCTTTGAAGGCTTTACCCTCACGGTTTCAGAGACTCTGTTATGAATTGTAAAATCATATACCGGTCTTTCGATTGTTTCCCAGTTTTTTAGTCTCTTAATATGTTCTATCATTAGATCTGTATCAAATGCATTAGGATGATCATAGTTTAACTGACACCTTTCATTATATGACATATTGTCATGCTGTTTATAGTAAAAATCATGGCTTAAAATGGTAATTTCGTCACTAAACTCACTTTTTATCTTTTTTATCATCGTGCTCTTTCCAGAGCCTGTCCCACCAGCTATTCCAATTACAATTACGTCCTTCATAGTTCTCCTCTGTCTTCTTCAGTAATTGATGAACCTAGATTCATCGATGCTTTTTCTAGCTCTAAAACTATATTATTAATTTTAACCATTTTTTCTTCTGAAATATTATTACCCATAATCAAATCAGCATTATATAATATATTTTCAAGTTTACTGTGAACATCAGAAATTCTAAGTCTGGCTTCCTGTATTGCTTCATCGTCTACTCCCTGTTTCGTAGCTTCCTCTATGTTTAAAATATGACTATCATCGAGGGTAAACTCTGACACACCTTGAACAGCAATACACTGATAGCCAAACTTATCTTTAATTAACTTTGCAAAATCCTGTTTTGATTGTTGTTCACCATGTACAAGAAAAATTTCTTTTGGAGGTTCTCTAAAACCAGCAACCCAGGATAACAAACCATTTTGGTCAGCATGACCCGAAAAGCCTTCAAGATTATGAATTTCTGCATTTACATGAATTACTTCTCCAAACAATGTAACATCTTTTATGCCTTCAACTAAAAGTCTGCCTAAAGTCCCTTCAGCCTGATATCCAACAAAAATTATACTTGATTTAGGGTCCCATAGGTTATGCTTTAAGTGATGTCTTATTCTCCCGGCTTCACACATGCCACTAGCTGAAATTATAATTTTAGGTGTTCTATCAAAATTCAATGCCTGTGAGTCTGCTGTAGTCCTTGTGAATTTCAAATTCTTAAAGTCTAAAGGATTATCTCCCTTTAATATATATTCCTTGGTTTCTTCATCAAATACCTGGGCATTTCTACGGAACACCTCTGTGGCAGTTGTCGCCATAGGGCTATCTATATAAACATTTATTTTTTCAAGTTCATCTCTGTACTGAAGGTTTTCCTCATAGAAGCGATTGAATTCATAAATCAATTCTTGAGTCCTGCCAACAGCAAAAGAAGGAATCACAACAGTACCTCCCCTTCTGGTAGTATTAAGTACAATATCTAAAAGTTCTTTTATACTGGTAGTGTTTTTTGGGTGAAGCCTATTTCCGTACGTAGTCTCCATTATTACATAGTCGGCTTTTTTTATAATTGTTGGATCTCTTAAAATTGGTCTGTCCATTACACCAATATCGCCAGAAAATACAATCTTGGATATTTTTTCATTTTCTGTAACCCAAAGTTCAGTTATTGCAGAGCCTAGAATATGTCCGGCATCATTAAATACTATTTTCATTTTGTCATTTATCTCTATCTGCTGGTCATATAAAATCGGTTCTATATATCTTAAGGACTCTACGGCGTCATTATATGTATAAAGTGGCTCAACCGGTGGTTTTCCTGCTCTTTCATTACGTTTGTTCTGCCATTCTGCGTCCTTTTCGTGTATAAAGCCACTGTCTTTAAGCATGACTTCCAGCAAATCAGCTGTAGCGTCAGTACAATAGATTTTTCCTCTAAAACCTCTCTTTACCAAAAGGGGCAGTCTACCGCAATGGTCAATATGAGCATGACTTAAAATAACACACTCTATTTCCTCGGGATCAAAAGGAAATGGTTCATAGTTCAAGGCTTCTTCTGATTTTCCACCTTGAAATTGACCACAGTCTAATAACACTTTATGATTTTCTGTAGTTAATAGATGGCACGAACCTGTAACTCCAAACGAAGCTCCGCAAAATTTAATCTTCATAATAATTCTCCTAAATAAAATAAAAGCTACTATAACTTTATGTTATCCATGTACCATAGTTGGCTATTTCCAGTTGATACAGCTGTTGCGCCTGCCCTAAGTGCTGTCTGAACTTCATCTAGTTCTTCCACAAGGCCTCCAGCTATAATTGGCATTTCAACTTTTGCTGCAAACTCTGCAATTTTCTTTGTAACAATTCCCGGCATCATTTCAATAATATCTGGCTTTGAAACCTTAATAGAATCCACTGCAGTATCCACCGAGTGGGAATCTACAATAAAAAAACGTTGCACTGCAATCATTTTCAAATCTTTAGCGGCCTTTACTATATTGGTTCTTGTGGTCAATATACCATCAACCCCTTGTTTTGCTAAAAATTCAAGTCCAAAGCGGTCCTTGCCTAGACCTTCTGCAAAATCCACATGGACAAATGCCTTCTTTCCAACACTATGAATTTCCTTGACACACTGATTAAGTGTCATAATATTTGACTGTAATAGAAAAATAACTTCAACATCAGATTTTAGCGCACAACTAAAATCTTTTTCCGTCCTTATTGCTGCGGCAATAGGATTCTTGAAAAAATCTACCATACTCTCTTCATCTCCTTAGGTATACTTATAGTTAATTATAATACTTCGTTGTTACTATGGCAATAGAATCACGTGCAAAAAAAAGACCTTAACAAATTAATTACGTTAAAGTCACTTTTATATATACTACTCAAATTCAGGCCCATGAAAATCAGATCCTTCAGTAATATGAAGGTGATACTTTCCTGCAATATCAACAAGCCTAATCGACTCTTCATCACTTGCAGAAGGATGATAGCATTCTAACCCCTTTAAGCCTGCTTTCTTTAATTCTCTAATTAAAGAATCAAGGTTTTCAAAAAACTGGTCACTTCCCTTTTCCCCCAAACCTTTTATTTTCATAGGGTGCGCAACTACAGCCATTCCCCCAGCACCCTTCAATAATTCAATAGCCTCATATATACTCATTTTCTCTCTTTTTATGCTTCTTGCTTTATCGGACTCCAGAAATTCTCCATCCGCAAAAGCTTCTTTTAAAGAATTTATATATCCTTTTTTTAGAAGTGCCATAGCAAAATTAGGTTTTCCAATATATTTCTGCTTTGGCCTTTGAATAAGATCTTCTTCTTTAAGCTCATATCCCATCTGGTTAAGAGCCTCCAGCAATCTTACATTTCTATCTTTTCTCGTTTCTTTTAATTCTTTTAGTTTTTCTAGTAATTTCTCATTCTCTATATCAAAATAATATCCTAAAAGATGAATCTCATGGCCCTTTTGGTCTACCGTAGAAAACTCAATTCCAGGGACAACTTTGATTTTTAAAGCCTCCCCAGCAATTACTGCTTCATTAACGCCATCTATATTATCATGATCTGTAATAGAAATCATGTCAAATTCTTTGTCCTTATACATCCTTACAATATCTGTAGGCTTCATAGTACCATCTGAGAAGTATGAATGAATATGAAAATCTGTTATATAACTCATTATTTAATAATCCTTTTTCCTATATAATAAAATATATTTATAAATATTAAAAACTATTCTTCTAATAGAAAATCCTTGGTGGTCTAGTTAATCTAAAAGAAGTATAGAACATAATTCCTGTCAACACTGCCCCTATTATTGCCGAAAAAAGCAAATAGGTACTGTAGAACTGCCCTCCTAATATAACACCAATAACCGTTGATTCCGATAGCTTCAGCCCTATTATATCAGTATATATCCATAACCTTATACTTTTCCTTGATATGAGTATCCCTTGAAGAATAAATAACGCAACTGTCAAAGCAAAACTTACCTTGCAGCGATTTCTTAACGCCTTTTTATATCCATTCTTATATAGGTAAATATAAATTGCAACCATTGCAATAAGGCACAACAAACCAACCCCTAACGCAAAATTAAGAATGTATTTTACCTTCTCCATAAACAATCTATCAGTATGAGGAAATACCGGATCCTGATAAATCCCGTTGTTTTCATAAACTTGAAATTTATCATTGCTGAAAGATGAAAAATAAGAAGCGATTTCACTGGACATTTGAGTCCCTGGAATATAATAATCTATCTCATCTAGAACCTCACTATCATTAAAATGATACTGATACATATCTGGCATTCTTAATGTTATGTTAGCAGTCAAAACTATAATAGTTAATGGAATTAATATCACTAATAAAATTGACGATAATAAATTAAACTTATGCATCGGACACCCCAAAATAAAATTTTAAATTATTGGGATAGAAGTAAAGTCTATCCCAATAAAATATGTATCATAGTTATTTAATAATCTGGCAAACAGAATTTGGACCACAACCTGCTGCATTACCTTCATCAGTATCAAGATGTACTTCTCTTTCGTGCTTTGAACCAGCTCTAACTAGTACATTGTCAAAAGTAAGTCCTCTTTCACCTTCGATTTTGATACTAACCATATCTCCATCTTTAACGCCAGCTTCTAAAGCCTGCTGATCGTTTAAATGAACATGTCTTAAAGCAACCATTACTCCGTGATCAAGTTCAACTTCTCCGCAAGGTCCAACAAGTTTGCATCCTGGAGTTCCTTCTAGTTTTCCTGATTCTCTAACCGGTGCTTTAATTCCTATAGTTCTAGCATCTGTCATAGAAAGTTCAACCTGTGTTTCAGGTCTTACTGGTCCTAGAACTCTAATTCCCTTTAAAGTTGATTTTGGTCCAACGATATCAACTTTTTCCTCTGCAGCAAACTGACCTGGCTGAACAAGAGGTTTAGTTGGAACTAGCTGATAACCTTTTCCAAATAAAATGTCAAGATGTTCCTGACTTAAATGTAAGTGTTTGTTTGATAATCCGATTTTTACTTCATAACCCATGTTTCTATATCTCCTTTGTTATATAAATTATTAACTATATTATTATAATTAACCTTCCAAATAGCTAATATATGGAAGATTTCTATATTTTTGATCATAGTCAAGGCCATAACCAATAATAAACAAATCATCTACTGTAAAACCAACATAATCGGCCTTTATCTCCACTCTTCTACCTAGCGGCTTGTCCAACAATGTGCAAATTTTTACACATTTAGGCTTTCTATCTGCTAAATACTCTTTTAAAAATTTAAGAGTGGTTCCAGTATCTACTATATCTTCAATAATCAAAACGTTCTTTCCATAAAGATCTGTTTCAATATCTTTTTTTATTTTTACAACACCTGAGCTTGAAGTTCCTGAACCATAACTGCTTGCTATTACAAAGTCAACTTGAGTATCTAAAGTTATAGCTTTCATTATGTCTGCCATCCAAACCACGCAGCCCTTTAAGGTCCCTATAAGTATTACTTCTTCTCCTGCAAAATCCTCAGAAATTTGTTTCCCTATTTCTGAAGCTCTCTTCCATATGTCTTCTTGGGTATATAGAATCTTACCTATAATATTATTGGAATTATTATTCTCCATCATTTCTCCTTATCATCCTCGGACACTTCAAATTGTACACCCTCTACAATATCCTTGTCACGAAATTTTTTTGAAAAATCTTCTTTTGGTTCCCCATACCAATATTTATCAAGCTCATCCTTAAGATGCCATAAAATAAATGCCCATAATATTATATCGTCAGTTATTCCAAAAGGGAACACAATTATTGGTATAACATCAATAGGAAAAAACAGATACAGGATTCCAAATATAACTAATGCTTTCTTCCGCTTTGGAACCTCTGGATCCCTTAGTAAAAATTTTATTGCTTGAATCCTTTTTATTATTACTCTAAACCCAAAGTATTGCATTTAACCCTCCAAAATCTTCTCTATTTCATCTAAGAGAACATCATGTCCACTTTTTTTCAACGATGAAACCGGGATTACTATATCTTCTTTTGAAAGTTGCAAAGTTTTTCTTATAACGCTTATACATTTTTGCATCTCGTTGCGAGATACTTTGTCTGCTTTTGTGGCAACTACAATACCATCAAGCCCGTAATGCTTAAGATATTCATACATCTGTATATCCTGGGCTGAAGGCGCATGTCTTATGTCTACAAGCTGTACTACCTTGGCAAGACCTTCTCTTCCCTGGAAGTATCGCTCCATCATATCTCCCCAATTTTCCGTGATATTTTTCGACACCTTGGCATAACCATAACCTGGTAAATCAACTATTCTAAACTTATCATTTATCTGATAAAAATTAATAGTTCTTGTTTTACCAGGATTGCCGCTTACTCGCGCTAAACTCTTTCTATTGGTCAGCAAATTTAGCAACGAGGATTTTCCTACATTTGATCTTCCCGCAAAAGCAATTTCCACCATATTATCTACGGGATACTGGTCTGGTTTAACAGCTACTGCTGCTAGCTCTGCATTTTTTATAATCATATTTTACCTTCTATTTTACCAAAGCATGGTCAAGAGCATCACTTACAGTCTCAAGTAATACAAATTCCAACTGTTTTCTCACTGATGATGGAATTTCATCAATATCAGGTTCATTATCCTTTGGTAGTAATATTTTCTTTATACCCGCTCTATGAGCAGCTAAAACTTTTTCCCTTATTCCACCTACTGGTAGTATTTTTCCTCTAAGGGTGATTTCCCCAGTCATTGCTACATCTTTTCTAACAGGTGTCTGAGTTAATGTTGAAATTATAGCCGTACACATAGTTACACCTGCAGATGGACCATCTTTTGGAGTAGCCCCTTCAGGCACATGAACATGAAGATCATATTTTTTATAGAAATCTTCTTCTATTCCTAAAGTATTAGCAACTGATCTAATATAACTTATACCTGCCTTTGCAGACTCTTGCATTACATCACCAAGCTGACCTGTAAGTACAAGTTTTCCGCTACCTAAAACTAAAGTAGTTTCAATTGAAAGTGTATCTCCACCTACAATAGTCCAAGCAAGACCTGTGGTAACGCCAATTTCATTTTCACCTTGGACTATATCGTATCTAAATCTCTTTTTACCCAGATATTTTTCTAGGTTTGACTGAGTTATACTATAGCTCTTTGAATCATGTGTAACAATTTTTCTTGCAACTTTTCTACATAAGTTAGCAATCTCTCTTTCTAGATTTCTTACACCTGATTCTCTTGTATAATAGTTGATTAAATCTCTAATAGCCTTTTCTGAAATCTTAAAGCTGGATTTTTTCAATCCATGTTCCTTTACTTTTTTAGGTACAAGGTACCTTTGTGCAATCTTTACTTTTTCTTCTTCTGTATATCCTGATACTTGGATTATTTCCATTCTATCTAATAACGGCCTTGGAATTGTATCTGTAGAGTTTGCCGTAGTAATAAACATTACTTTAGATAAATCAAATGGAACCTCAAGAAAATGGTCTGTAAAATCTTTATTCTGCTCAGGATCTAACACTTCAAGTAATGCCGATGCTGGATCGCCCTTAAAATCTGCACCTATTTTGTCTACTTCATCAAAGAGGAACACTGGATTATTTGTGCCTGCATCTTTTAATGATGAAATAACTCGTCCTGGAATTGAACCAATATAGGTACGTCTATGGCCTCTTATTTCAGCCTCATCTCTAACTCCTCCTAGGGACATTCTTACAAATTCACGTCCACTAGCTCTTGCAATAGATTTTGCAATAGACGTTTTTCCAACACCTGGAGGTCCTACAAGGCAAATAATTGGGCCTTTAATATTTTTTGACAGGTGGATAACCGCAAGGTATTCAAGGATTCTCTCTTTAACCTGATCCAAACCATAATGATCACTATTAAGAATTTTCTCTGCCTTTTTTAAGTCTACATTTACCTTTGATGATTTATTCCATGGCAAAGAAATAATTGTCTCTACATAGTTTCTAATAACAGCGCTCTCAGGAGAGGACGGGTTCATTTTAGTAAACTTACTGATTTCTTTCCTAACCTTTTCAGCAGTCTTTTCCTCTAGCTTAAGTTTTTCTAATTTTTCCATCCATTCAGCAGCTTCAGCCCCTGAATCTTCATTGACTCCTAACTCTTCCTGAATAGCTTTCATCTTTTCTCTTAAGATATATTCTTTCTGGTTTTGGTTAATACTAATTTTGACTTTTTCCGAAAGGTCCCTCTCAATAATAGCAATTTCATTTTCTTCTGCTAAAATATGATTTAACACGTCATACCTATTATTCAAGTCAACAGCCTCAAGAAGACTTTGTTTTTGTGGTATAGTAATGCTTAATTCATGTGCAATTCTATCAGCCAAAGCTCCCGGCATCTTTGTTGACAATATTTTTTCAACCATATCATCAGGAATAATACCGGTTAAAGTGGCATAATCAGCAAAACTATCAGCCGCAAGCCTTATTGCCGCCTTCAATTCCAGTTCCATGTCTTCATCAAGAATCTCAATTTCTTCAATTCTAGAAACTGAAACACTTATGTAAGGTTCCTCCACAATTATTTCATCAAGATTTGCCCTACATACACCCTCCACAAGGACTCTTACCGCATCTCCTTGTATTTTTAGCATCTGTTTTATCTTAACAACAGTACCAAATTTATAGTAGTCTTCTTCTGTAGGAATCAGAATATTTTCATCCATCTGTGATGTTACAAACATATATTTATTTGTAGCCATAGCCTTTTCTAAAGCTCTTATTGATTTTTCTCTACCAATATCAAAATGCACTACAGTATTAGGAAAAATTGTAACGCCTCTAAGGGGAACACAAGGTAGTATATCTCTAGTATCTACAGCTTCATCAATGCTCTCTTTTAGTTCTTCACTCATTTTTTTCCTCCTTTAATAAATTAAGAAAACAAGGCGACATAAGTCGCCTATATTATGAGGCGTCAGCCTCTTTGCTATTCGTTTTCTTATTATCTTTTAGTAACAATGTTGGTTTCACATTATTATCAATAGTGCCTTTAGTAATAATACATGTTTTAACATCATCTCTCGAAGGTATGTCAAACATAATATCAGTCATTACTTTTTCAATAATACTTCTTAGACCTCTGGCACCTGTTTTTCTTTCAATAGCTTTTTTGGCAACTGCTAAAATAGCATCATCTTCAATTTCAAGTTCTACATTATCTAATTCAAAGAGCTTTTTATATTGTTTTAATAATGCATTTTTTGGTTCTTTCATGATTCTTACAAGTGCATCCTCTGAAAGTTCTTCCAAAGTTACTATGGCAGGTAGCCTTCCAATAAACTCTGGAATTAAACCAAATTTAAGCAAGTCTTCCGGTTGAATTAACTTTAATAAATCTGATTCCTCAGTTTTATTAAGATTAATTTCTGAGTTAAATCCAATTACCTTATCCCCTAGCCTTCTCTGAATAATCTTATCCATTCCATCAAATGCTCCTCCGCATATGAACAGAACATTAGTAGTATCAAATTGTATAAATTCTTGATGAGGATGCTTTCTTCCGCCCTGGGGAGGAACATTGGCAACAGTGCCTTCTAATATCTTTAAAAGTGCTTGCTGCACACCTTCACCACTAACGTCTCTTGTTATGGAAGGGTTATCAGATTTTCTAGCAATCTTATCTATTTCATCTACATAGATAATACCTTTTTGGGCTTTTTCTATATCATAATCTGCTGCTTGAACTAATTTTAGCAGAATATTTTCAACATCTTCACCTACATATCCAGCTTCAGTAAGAGCTGTAGCATCTGCAATTGCAAATGGTACATTTAGTATCTTTGCAAGAGTCTGGGCTAATAAAGTCTTTCCTGACCCAGTAGGCCCTATCATAACGATATTACTTTTCTGCAGTTCAATATCGTCATTTTTATTTTTCTTTATATTATTAATTCTCTTATAGTGGTTGTATACTGCAACCGCAAGTGCTCTTTTTGCGTTATCTTGATCTATAACATAATCTGATAGTGTATCGAATATTTCCTTTGGCTTAGGCAAATCAAATTTTTCTTCGTCTGTCATTCCCTCTAAATCATCATCTTCTATATCTTTCAAGATGATATCTCTACAAAGTTCAACACACTCATCGCAAATATATACTGCAGGACCTGCTACTATTCTTCTAACTTTACTTTGAGGTTTCCCGCAAAAAGAACATCTAAGTTCATTGTTCTCATCATACTTTGTCATTATAATCCCCCTACTATCTTCTATCAATTACTTTGTCAATAAGGCCATACTGACAAGCTTCCTCTGCTCCCATAAAATTATCTCTATCTGTATCTTTTTCAATTTTGGACATTTTTTGTCCTGTATTATCACATAGTATCCTGTTCAACTTTTCTCTTGTCTTTATAATCCATTCTGCATGAATTCTAATGTCCTCAGCTTGCCCCTGAGCTCCACCTAATGGCTGATGAATCATAATCTCTGCATTAGGAAGCGCAAATCTTTTTCCTTTTGCCCCTGACGAAAGAAGAAAAGCACCCATACTTGCAGCCATACCTATACATATAGTAGATACATCAGGCTTAATATATTGCATAGTATCATAAATAGCCATACCGGCAGTTACTGAACCGCCGGGGCTATTTATATAAATACAAATATCTTTATCAGGATCCTCTGCTTCTAAGAATAGCAACTGAGCTACCACTACACTGGCAAGGTGTTCATCAATCTGTTCTCCTATAAATATAATTCTATCCTTTAATAATCTCGAATAGATATCATAGGATCTTTCTCCTCTACCGGTCTGTTCTATTACATATGGTACTAACGCCATTCTCACTACCCCCTTGTTTATCTGTATATTTATTTTATTAAAATAGACTAATTATTTAATTACAGCTTTTTCAAATAGTAAATCAATTACTTTTTTAAGCTGAATATCTTTCTGGAAGAAAGTTAAATTGTCAACACCGATCATTTTTTTGATTTCATCTAAATCTGTTTTATACTGATCAGCTATTGCTTTTAATTCTTCTTCTAACTCTTCTTCTGTTACTTTTATATCTTCTTTTTCTACGATTGACATTAGAATTAATCTTGTCTTAACCTTCTTCTCGGCTTCTTCTCTTAATTCTTCTCTGAATTCTTTAGGATCTTTCTGAACAAACTGTAAATACTGTTCTAATCCAAGACCCTGGTATCTTAACTGCTGGTCTAATTCCTGAGCCATTCTGTCGATTTCATCTTCTACAAGAATTTTAGGAACATCTACTGTGTTTGCTTCATATACTTTTTGAATTACTGCATCCTTCATTTGGTTTTCTTCACTTGATTTTGCATACTTTTCTAGTCTTTCCCTAGTAGCATTTTTTAATTCATCTAAAGTATCATATTCACTAACATCTTTAGCAAATTCATCATCTAGTTCTGGAAGCTGTTCTTCCTTAATTTCGTGAACTAAGCAATGGAATACTGCTTCTTTACCAGCTAAATCCTCTGAATGGTATTCTTCTGGGAATGTAACCTTAACGTCCTTCTTTTCGCCAGGAGTTGCACCTATTAACTGTTCTTCAAAACCAGGGATAAATGTGCCTGAGCCAAGCTTTAATTCCTGTCTTTCAGCTGTGCCACCTTCAAACTGTTCTTCTCCAACAAAACCTGAATAGTCAAGAAGAACGGTATCCCCTTCTTTAGCAGGTCTCTCTGCTAGAATCATTCTTGCGTTTCTCTTCTGTAAAGCTTCAATGTCTTTATCAACATCTTCGTCTTTTACTTCTTGTACTACTTTTTCAATTTCAACTCCAAAATAGTCTTTAACTTCTACTACAGGGTAAACAGGTACAGTAATAGTTACAGTGAATTCTTTACCCTTAGCAATTTCTGAGAATTCTGCGCTTGGGCTGTCAATTACTTCAAGATCTAATTCCTTAACAGCTACCATGTAATTCTCTCTGAATAAACCGTTAATTGCATCTTCAAAGAAAACTCCTTCTCCATAATGCTTTTCAATTATACTTCTTGGCGCTTTACCTTTTCTAAAACCATCTATCACAAACTGATCTTTTGATTGCTGGTAAGCTTTTACAACAGCTGCGTCGAATTCTTCAGCTGTAAATTCCATAGTGAATTTTACTTCATTTTTTTCCTTTGAAATGAATGTTGTTTTCATTGATATATATCCTCCTAAAATTATGACACCTTAATAATCTATGTAATATAACGATTCTGAACATAGAATGCATATAATTATACACTTTTTATATGTAAAAGTAAAGGAATTAAGCAAAAATGACTGCTGAACTAACAGTCATTTTTTATTATAATAAATCCAGTCCTCTTTTATATTTACTTGTGTTTTCCGGCACAAGATTATATCTGTCTGCTAAATCATTTCCAAGCTTCTCCATATCTTCTTTATCACCGGAATACAGCTCTATTTCAACTTCACAAATCGGAGCATTTCCATTTTTAGTTATTATTTCTCCTGTATCTACAGAGATCTCTGATATAGACTTCCCTGTATCAATTCTCATCTGTTTCCTTGTGAATACCATCTCCATTATAGGAATAATCTTTTTCCCCTCAGAAATGTTAAGTAACTTATCTTCGATTGGACTTTCTTTAAAAATTGACAAAGTTGGTGCCTCAAAAAAGGTTTCATCTTCAACTGGAACATTAATCTCTTCGCGCTCATGAAGTCCGTCTGTCGATGTTCCGTTCCATTTTACAGTGGCTACGATTTTAGAACCTTCCTGTCTTACCCTAAAGGCAATCTTTGAACTAAACAAATCCCTATCCTCTGTATCATAGTATATCGCCTTCATGTTAATGACTTCATCGGAATCCTTGTCTTTAATAGTCTTTAAATACTTATCGTCCAGTATATTTTGGGAAACTTCCATGTTAGTTACCGCATACTTTAACTCAATTTCCATAATAACCTCTTCTTCGTATCTTTAAAATTCTTTCTTAATCATATGTTTCAAAAAATATAACGACTTATGTTTTACCACAAATTCTTAATTTCGTCAATAGAACACATCATCAATAGTATAATATCCCGGATTTTTATCTTTTATCCAAATTGCCGCCTCAATGGCTCCCTTTGCAAAAATAGTCTTAGAAAAAGCCGTGTGTTTAATTTCAATTACTTCATCTTTCATAGCAAAGATAACCTGATGTTCGCCGAAAATAGTCCCGCCTCTTACACTATGAATTCCTATCTCATCTTTTCTTTTATGTTCACCCACCCTGCCAAAAACACGTTTTTTCTTTTGTTTAGGGTCGATAGTGTCAGCTAAAAGGTTTGCTGTACCACTTGGCGAATCTATCTTTTGGTTGTGATGCTTTTCAATTATTTCAATATCCGACGAAGACTCTAGTAGAATCGTCGCCAGTCCTAAAATCCGTTTTAATGCATTAATACCATAGGAGTAATTAGAACTTTTAAGGACCGGAACAGTTTTGCTTAATTCCTCAATTAATTGTTCTTCTTCTTTCGAGTATCCTGTCGTTGCAAAAATCACAGGCACTTTGCCTTTTTTAGACTTTGCAAAATCGCATATCATCTTAAGTGCATTAGGATGGCTAAAATCAATTACAACATCAGGATTTGTATCCCAAAGAGTTTCCCCCAACGCAGGTTCTACATTCCATACTTTCCCAATATCAGAATTCTGAACAGCAAGATCTCTCACCAATCTGCCCATCGTTCCGGTTCCAACTATAGAAATATTCATATTTATTCCTCCAACACAAATATAATTATTTAATATTTATGTTTTAGGCAATAACCTTATGTATTAACTTTAAAAAAACCTTCTCTTCGTTATACAATAACATATTGGAACTAAAAACAAATAAACCGCCCAAGGAACCGCCTCATACCCAACTTGTAAAAACTTAAGAGGAAGTGAGCAAGCTAGTGCCCAAGGTACAACCCCGGAAAGAAGTATTACAGAGTTTTCTAAATCTATTGCTAGTTCTACAGAATTATTTTCATCTTCTAAATACGATTTTTTAACAATGTCATTACACATCATAGAAGCTATGGTCTGATTACAAAATACAGAAATTGCAATTAGCGATATAAATACCGTAGAAGGAAATCTCCCAATTTTATTAATAATACGATCAACTTTATCTTGTAATTCACTTAGCATCTTCGTTCCATTAAAAATTCCCGAGTATGTGCTGGAAATAATAATAATGCAAACCACTTCAATCATTGATACAAGACCACCACCGTTTAGTATAACACCTAAAGCCTCGTTTTCTAAGTGAAATCCAAAAATACATGTATTTATAAGCTTTATCAATGGCATTTTTTCTACAACAAGTGTAACTAATACTCCACTCATTATACTAGCCATCATAGCATGAATTACCCGAACCTTTATTAGCGGCAAGATTATCATGCACAAAGCTGGCAGCAATGACCAAAAGGAAATAGTAAACTCCCTTTCCAAGTTAGTTAATATTATTGTTTGTACCTCTAAAATAGGATTATTAAACGAACAAATCAAATAAAATAAAAATGTTATTATAAATGGTAATAAACTTGTTCGCATCATTAACCTTACGTTATTATATATATCAGTATGGGTTATGGAAGCAATTAGGATAGCACTAGATGATACAGGTGAACCTCTGTCTCCAAAATAGATTCCCGATATAATAGCGCCAGCCGTTATTATTGGGTCTACCCCTCCACTTCTTGCCAAAGCCATAAAAATAACTCCAGCCGTCCCTGCTACTCCAAAAGAAGTTCCCAAAGCATAGGACAGTACACAGCAAAGTAAAAAAGTAATAATAATAAATAAATTAGGAGTTATTAGTTTTATCCCGTTATAAACAAAATAAGTAATGGTTCCTGCAGATCTCCAAATCCCAGTAATAAATCCGATCAAAAACATTACTTCTATAACCACTGTAGCTTCTTTTATTCCATTTATCCCCATGCTGGTAAGTTCTTTTATTTTATAACCTTTTTTTATGCCAATACTAACAAAGCCAACAAGTCCTATGACTAACGCAATAACCATCGTATGGTCAGTCACAAGACATGTAATCATGGTTATAATAAATAAAGCAAAGCCGAGAGGAAGATTCATTATTTTTTATTTCCCCCTCGATTTTTTATGATCTCATCAAGAAGTTGACTGTTTAAGCGCTTTTGAGTTTCTCTTAGATCTTCTATCTTAGGCATATCTGTAAGTTGCATAACCCAAAGATATTTTTTATATTTACAGTCTTCTAATTTCTTAGCTATAGCCTTATGAAAAAGAACTGATTTTTCTCTTGCATTAATCAAGTATACTCTTGCTATCAGACCCTTTTTCAATCTTTTAATTTCTACTACATTTTCGATATCTCCAGCATCATAAATTGCATCTTTAATATCTCTTGCTATAATTTCACCAATTAGTCTAGTTTCTTCTCTTTTCATCACAATCCAAAAACTGGAAGTAGCTATTATTCCAAGTACAATAGCTGCATAACCTCCAAAACTATCTATAGTAAAATAGCACATAACTGCCCCGAAGAAAAAAGACAGCCATTTTGATGCTTTTATTATTTTTAGTGTCGATTCAATACTCTTCATTTTATACCTCATTTTGTATTCTTTCCTTATTTGTTTATTATATGCCCAAAAACACATCATGTCAAAACTTGCGTAAAGTATAATACAAAAATTATTTATTTTGTGGTATAATTATGTGGCATATAGTATCACATAAAAAAAAGGAGAAAATAATGAAACCGTTAAATAAATTTTTTGATCATACTCTGCTAAAACCTGAAGCAACAGCAGAACAGATAACAGCACTATGTAATGAAGCAAAGGAATATGACTTTTATTCAGTATGCGTAAATTCATGTTATACAGCTTTAGCATCAAAATTACTTTTTGGTACAGATGTAAAGGTTGCCGTTGTTGTCGGTTTCCCGCTTGGAGCTTCCACTACTGAAACCAAAGTTTTCGAGACAAACCAGTGCTGCATTAACGGTGCCTCAGAAATAGATATGGTTTTAAATATAGGAAAGCTTAAAGATAGAGACTTTGATTTTGTAAAAAATGATATAAAAGCTGTTGTTGAGACTGCAGCCCAACATGATGCCATAGTAAAGGTTATTTTAGAGACCTGTCTTTTAAGCGATGAAGAAATTGTTATGGCATGTGACCTTTCAAAGGCCTCCGGTGCTAGTTTTGTAAAAACATCTACAGGTTTTAATTCTGGCGGTGCAACTGCAAAACATGTAAGATTAATGAAGGACACTGTAGGTAGTGACATGTTAGTAAAGGCATCAGGAGGTATAAGAGATTATAAAACTGTATTAGAGATGATTGATGCTGGGGCTGATAGGATTGGCGCCAGTGCAAGTGTAGATATTATGAAAACTGCATTAGAAAAATAAAATTATAAAAATAAAGAACGCTCCAAAATAAACCTAAAGGTTATATAAGATAACCTCTTAGGTTTATTTAATTTATGGCAACGGATATTTCTGTTAAATCAGCCTTTTCCTAAAACTCCAATGTATTTGTAGGCTGCATACAGCTGTGGTTCCTACATACGTAGTAAGTTGTTTTATCATTTAACAAAGGGAATTCCTCTGTAGGCTTTTCAAGCACTTTTATTATACTGTCATAAGGCAGTGAAAAAGGTAACTCCTTTAGGCTCTCTTTTTCTTTAAGAACCACTGTTATCATCAATGGTGGATAAAAATAATCAGAGAGTGCAACTAAAAACATCCCATATCCAGTAGGATATTTTTCTGCTTCACCACACATAAATTTTAGCTGAGTCTCCAGAATTCCTTCTATTTTTTCACTAGAATTAAGATAATTCATTCGAACAAGGTTGTAAGCCATCATAGAATTTCCACTTGGCATTGCACCGTCATATTTCTCCTTTGGGCGAAATATCAAAGTTTCATTTTCTTTTCCGTACAGATAAAAGCCACCATTCTTCATATCATAAAAATCATCTATCGCCTTGCATCCTATTTCTTTAGCTCTATTAAGAAAGTTACTATCCAGGGTAACATCATACAAACTTAAGAGTCCATAGGTGTAAAATGCATAATCGTCAAGGAAACCCTTATCACCATGCCTTCCCTTTCTAAAACTTACAAATAAAGTGTTGTTTTCGCATAGCTCACTTTCTATAAAGCGTTGTGCTTTTTTTGCAGCGTAAAGGTAATCCTCATCTCCACTGACTTTGTAAAGTCTACATAGTGCTGCAATCATTAGTGAGTTCCAAGCAGTCAGTATTTTGTCATCAGTATGAAGACTACACCGTTTAAAACGATATTCACGTATTTTAGGGAGAAATTCATCAAAATTATCTTTAAATCCCTTATTATGCAACAAATTGGGAATACTTTTTCCATCAAAGTTTCCTTTTTCTGTAATATCATAGTAGGAATTAAATGACTCGCCCTCTTTTTCACCGAGAAGCTTTATTATTTCCTGTGGTTCAAAAACATAATATTTACCCTCAACACCTTGACTATCTGCATCCTGGGCACTAAAAAAACCACCCTCCTTAGATGTCATTTCAGTCAATATATAGAAAGCTATTTTTTCAGAAACATCCTTATAAAATGGATTTTCTGTAATTTCATAGGCCATACAAAAGGCTAAAATCAGTAACGCATTATCATACAACATCTTTTCAAAGTGAGGAACGAGGAAATATGGATCCGTGGAATATCGACAGAACCCATAACCTATATGATCGAACATACCTCCTTTATACATCTGCACAAGTGTCTTTTCTGCCATTTCAAGAGCTTCTCTATGGCCAGTGTTTTTATGATGCTTCATCAAAAACAGAAGATTATGAGGCGACGGGAATTTGGGAGCATCTCCGAAACCTCCGAAGGTTTCATCATAGCCTTTTTCATAGAGTTCCACAGCATCATATAGAATTTTTTCATCAGCCTTAGACCACTGAACCTGATTTTTGTTCAATATTTTAGTAATCTGATTTGCGGACCTTAAGAGTGTTTCCCTATCATTTTGCCATTTTTCCTGTACTGTTAATAAAAGTTCTCTCAAGCCTATCATGCCATATCGTGAAATTTTAGGAAGATAAGTACCAGCAAAGAAAGGTTTTTGCTCAGCCGTCATTATAATACTTGTAGGCCAGCCACCACTTCCTGTAAAAGCCTGACATACTGCCATATAAATACTGTCAATATCAGGACGTTCCTCCTTATCTACCTTAATAGAGACAAAATTCTTGTTTAGGATATCCGCAATTTCCTGATCCTCAAAGCTTTCATGGGCCATAACATGACACCAATGGCAGGTACTGTATCCAATGCTCAAGAAAATAGGTTTGTCCTCCTTTTTTGCTCTAGCAAAGGCTTCTTTACACCAAGGATACCATTCTACTGGATTCTCACTATGTTGTAAAAGGTACGGACTTGACTGGTTAATTAAATAATTGCTCAATACATTCACCTCAATTCTATTGTTTTAAATCCCCAGTTGCTGGATTGTCGATTAACTTTCCACTTTCAGTAAAACGTGAACCATGGCAGGGACAATCCCATGAATGCTCCTGATTGTTCCATTTAAGTGCACACCCCATATGAGGGCACCTCTTTAGGGTTGGGGTAATTAGATTTACCACAGCTTCAAAGGCATTGGCAGCAAGTTGTGGACAAAGAACAGAACGCGAAGGTGAAAACACTTCTGTATAGGGATTTTCTTTGCCCTGCACTATATCTGAAAGGATCATAGCCGCCACCATAGATGAGGTCATGCCCCATTTGTTAAAACCTGTGGCAACATATAAGTCTTTTGTTCCTGCCGAATATCTTCCTATATATGGAACTCTATCAAGTGTCATACAATCCTGAGTTGCCCAGTGATATTTTATTTTAGATTCAGGATAATATTTTTTAGCAAAGTCTTCAATTTCCTGCCAGCCGCCACCTTTCTTACCTGTTCTATGTCCACCGCCCCCTATTAGGAGTAGGTTTTCATAATTACGAAATGAAAACCCCTTTTCTGATTCATCTACATACATACCATTTACGTCTGATGCATTTTCAAGGCCGATTACATATGAACGATGCTGATACATCTTAATATAATAACTGCCATGTTTATTCAAAAAAGGAAAGTGGGTGGCTACAATAATTTTTTCAGCCTTAATCTTTCCCTGATCCGTAACTGCAGTTGTTCCAATCAGCTGACGGACAGTTGTATGCTCGAATATATTAAGATCCTTTACAATATTTGACACAAATTTAAGGGGATTAAACTGGGCTTGATCTTGAAACGTTACTGCCCCTGCAATGGCAAAAGGTAACGGGAGATTGTCCACAAGTTTCGGAGAAAACCCAATTTTTTTAAGGGCTATTAGTTCTTTTTCAATTTTATCTTTATCATTAAGGGAATAGACAAAGTTGTCTTTTGTCTCAAAATCACAATTAATGTTACGGCAAAGCTGACGATATTTATTTAGCGCAGCTTCATTAGCACTTAGGTATAACCCTGCTTTTTCTATACCCATCTTTCTAATTAATTTATCATAAATCAAGCCATGCTGTGATGTGATTTTTGCAGTAGTATTTTTAGTAATTCCACTGCAAATTTTATCTGCTTCAACCAAGGTGTAATCAACCCCTGCTTCCTTTAGCATATATGCGCACAAAATTCCTGACATTCCGCCGCCAATAATTAGCACATTGGTTTTAATATCTTTTTTTAAACTAGCAAATTCCGGTAAGTCGGATGTTGTCTGCCATATAGATTTCATTTAATCATCGCCCTTCTATTGGTTTTATTATTTGTATATAATTACACATACAAATATACTTTCCCAAAATACAAAGACTATTCAACTATGTATATTGTCATTATGAAAAAACTAATGACAGCCTTAAAGGCTGCCATTAGTTTTTTATAGACTCTATTCGATATCATACTCTTCATTATATTCATCATAAATATCAATAAAATACTTAATATATTCGTTGTAATCAGATATTACATCTTCATTTTCATCAAAAGGGTTTTTATAGCCTAAGCAATAGTCGTATGAAGGAAATGATGCCCATTCAAAAATAGTATTTAAACTATACATATAGTCTTCTTCCTCATCATTTAAAAGAAGACCATAGTTCTCAATTAGATAAGTTTTTAAATCATAAAAATCATCTGTTTTAAAATATTTTTCAGAAACCTCTTGTGCTAGTTGCCCAAGCTTTTTTTCATCAATTTTAGTAGTCTCTTCATATTCACCTGTTTCTATCAGGTTATCATATGCCATCTGTGAATAGTCTATAAGGTCTTGGTCCTTCTCCATATATACCGCAGTTCCTTCTTCGTAATCATCATATGTAATCTCTTGATTATCACTAGAAAATACCTGGGAAAACAGCAATACTATTGCTGTAATTATAGAAATAACAGTGCCTGCAAGATTAGCATTATCTTTTTTATCGCTACCTAATGTATTATCAATAATCTTCTTGCCTTTTTCGCTAACTGTTTTTAAATTTAACTTTTCAGGATTATTAGCAGAATTCTTAGAGCTTGCCTTTTTCTGAACTTTCTTTGGTTCTCCCTTCATGATTGCATCATATGCTTCTTTAAGCTGAGATAGTTTCCGTCTTACATAATCAGGGTCATCTGCATAATCTAGAGATTTATACCTCTCTGTTCTTTTTTCATATGCCGCTGTAACCTCTTCTTCTGTAGCGTCTTCCTTTACACCTAGCAACATGAAATATTTATCCATATCTTACCCTCTTTTAAATCAATTACAAACAATCTTATATTCTGGTGCGGATAAAGGGATTCGAACCCCCACGAGTTGCCTCACACGGACCTGAACCGTGCGCGTCTGCCAATTCCGCCATATCCGCATATAAAACTAAAAAAACTCCATCTTTGACATTATACACCTTATATACATATGTCTTCAATAGTTTTTAATATAAAGGTTTTATTACATTAATCAGTAAAATAGTCAAATGAGGAGATATCTTTCCCCATTTGACTAACTATAACTAATACAGTTATCTATATTTTTTCGCTAAAATCCTTGCAAGATGAACACCACTAGCTGATGCTTGTGATAGGGAATGTGTAACGCCCGAACCATCTCCCAATGTATATAAACCCTTTACAGTAGTTTCAAGATTCTCATCTACTTTTACCTTAGAATTATAGAATTTTACTTCTACACCATATAACAAAGTATCTTCGTTAGCAGTTCCAGGAGCAATTTTATCTAGAGCATATATCATTTCAATAATACTATCTAACTGACGTTTTGGAATAACAAGACTTAAATCTCCGGGAGTAGCCTTTAGAGTTGGTCTTGTAAAGCACTTTTCCATTCTTCTTTCACTGCTTCGTCTACCCTTTACTAAATCTCCAAATCGCTGAAGCAATACACCGCCTCCAAGCATATTAGATAATCTAGCAATAGATTCGCCATATTCATTACTATCTTCAAAAGGCTCAGTAAAATGATTAGAAACTAATAAAGCAAAGTTAGTGTTTTCAGTATGAAGCTGAGGGTCAGCATAACTATGTCCATTAACCGTTACGATACCATTGGTGTTTTCCGCAACAACCTCACCATAAGGATTCATACAAAAAGTCCTGACCATATCGTTATACTTTTCAGTTTTATACACTATTTTACTCTCATACACATCATCGGTGATATGTTTAAACACTTCAGCGGGAAGTTCAACTCGGACCCCAATATCTACACGATTTTTCTTTTGTTCTATACCAAAAGAATCACAAATCTGTGAAATCCATTTTGACCCAGATCGACCGGTTGCTAAAACCATATCTTTACAAGTGTATTCATCACCTTTATCAGTTTTAACTAAAAACTCACCGTTATCCAGTCTCTGTACAGATTCAAGAGTAGTAAAAAATTTCGTATCAATTCTTTCTTTAATATAGTCAAAAATTCTTCCTAAAATCATTACATTTCTATCTGTACCTAAATGTCTTACCTTTGCCTCAAGAAGATGAAGGTTATTTCTTAAAGCTATCGTCTTAAGTTCAGAGTTTGCAGTAGAGTAGAGCTTAGCATCCGAACCGCCCATTTCACATAAAACACTATCCACATACTCCATTAATTCCATAGCTTTATCGATTCCAACATACTTATGAAGTTCCCCACCAAACTGAGTCGTAATATTGTACTTTCCGTCTGACAAGGTACCTGCACCTCCGTAACCATTCATAATATGGCAAGGTGAACATTTAATACATCCATCTGTTTTTCCAACTTTAATAGGACAATTTCTCTTTTCAAGAGGCGCGCCTTTATCTATCATAAGGACTCTTGCGTTATTTTCAATCTTAGTAAGCTCATATGCCATAAAAACGCCACTAGCGCCGGCACCGGCAATAATAATATCGTAATTCTTCACAAAACAATCTCCATTCTAATATATATTAATACTTCCATAAGTACACTCTATTATATTTAAATAAAAAAAACAACTCTATTCATTTAATGTATGATATAATAATATGTAAGAGTATATAAAAACAGCAGGGGGAAAATACATGAAATTTGATAAAAGATGCCTTATAATTGGAATATGTTTTTTAATCGGAACCTTACTGTGTGTTGTAAGCATACTCCAAGGGCATAAAGATTCATATTTTATAACTGGTGCAGTTATATTCACAATTGCAGGCATCGGATTTATAAGAAAATCCATAAATGGCTAAGTAAAAAATAAAGGCTCTATAATAAATGTTGGGGTGGTGAAATTAATTTTCACCTTCACCAGCATTTTTTAGTATAAAAAAATTGAGCATAAGTGCAATCTCAGTTACAATTATAGTGACTAAACCCAACAGAACGGAGGTATGCATTAT
>JAWRJF010000044.1:0-7468 GCA_040307645.1 Anaerovoracaceae bacterium
CCAAAAAGTTCTGATTCTACCATAGTTTGGGCAAATACCTGACAATTAACCGGTATAAAGTCCCTTTCTTTGCGCTTACTATTTTGATGAATATATTTGGCAATTACTTCTTTTCCAACTCCTGACTCGCCTAATAAAAGTACATTAATATCTGTTTCTGCTGCCTTTCTACATATCTCGAGAATATTTTTGAATGTAGAACTTTTTGTCTTTAAATATAATTGAGGCTCAGTACTGTTTTTCTTTAATATCTCGTTCGTTCTTTCCAATGCTTTTATTTTAGCCATTCTGCTTATTTCGACTAATAAGGTCTCAGGATCACTACTCTTTACAAAATACCCCGTAGCACCGTATCTCATTGCTTCAACTGCACTTTCTATGGTTCCAAAGGCTGTCATAACCATGATTTCAAGTTCCTTTTGTTTTGCTTTTACTCTCTGTATCAGCTCGATACCATCAATGCCTGGCATTTTAAGGTCTGTCATTATTAAGTCAAAGTCGTGGCTTTCAATCTTTTTAAGTGCCTCTATACCATTAGAACACGTTTCCACAGTATATCCCTTTTCACTTAGGATATATGAAAACACTCTCTGATACTCAATTTCATCATCAACAATTAATATTCTAAAGCCTATATTATAATCCATTTTGTTCTCCTTTATCTGGTATTATAACTATAAATTTACTTCCCTTATTTCTATCACTATCCACACTTATATTACCATTTAACTTTTCTAACTCTGAACTAACTAAATACAATCCCAGTCCTGTTCCTGATAACTTTGTTGTATAAAAAGGGTTAAAAATATTTTCTATCTTTTCTTCGTTTATCCCCGGCCCATTATCAGTAATTGAAAACCATAGTTGTTGTTCCTTTAGCTTAGCATTTATGGTGATTAAATTTTCTTCAGAATTATTATAGCCTTCAAAGGCTTCAATTGCATTGTTTAGTAAATTAAAAATAATAATTTTCAAGGCTTCTTCATCTGTATAAAATTTTTCTGCACAATCATACTTCTTTTTTACTTTTATTTTCTTCTTTTCTAACCGCTTTTCTTCAAGATCTAAAATACTATCTATCAAGGTGACAATGTCAATATAGGACCTTACTTCCTTCCCCTGTCTAGAGAAGTTTAATAAGTTTTCTATAAGGCTATTTATCCGATCTACCGAGTTTTCTATGACATCTATTGCATGGTTTGATATATCATCTACTGCATACTTTTTCATAATATACTTGTAATTCTTAATAAGACCAAGAGGATTACGAATCTCGTGGGCCAATCCTGCTGAAAGCTGTCCTACCGCAATCATTTTATTTTGTTGCCTAATTCTTCTCTCTCCTAAAATCGTATCTGTAACATCCCTTATTAATACTAATCTATGTCCATCGGTTCCTTCGATTTCATTAATATCTATATTAAAATACAAATTGCCATGTTTATATATCTCCAGTTTCTTATTACAGCCTTTCTCATATAATTCACTAATAATAGTGAATTCTGATATGCTGTGACCCACAATACTACTTTTTTCAGTATTACACAGTTTTATAGCTGCTTCATTGCATTCCAAAACCAGATTTTCTTTATTAATAACAATCAGGTATATTTTTATATTGTCAATTATTGTTTGAAGACTACTTCTCTGAATTTCAATCTCCTGGGTCTTTTCCTTTATTTTTTTCTGCATTATATCGTTCCAAATATATAGTAGAATAATAGTTGCAAAAATTACAATTATAACTGTTGGTATCCATCTATATGATGTTATATCGGTAATAATTGGTGCTGAGCTTCCAAACCATTTTTGTTGGGTCTGAACCAAAATATTTTTTTGCTTTAATTTTAAAATACCTTTATTTAGTATATTAAGCAAAACTTTATTTTCTTTTTTTACAGCTAAGGTTACATCTTTTTCATATAAAGGTTCTTTTAGAATATTTAACTCTTCTTCTATATCTTTGCTATAATAATCTATTACCGTTTCATCTCCAGCAATAGCATCAACTTTATTGCGAGCCAGTAAATTCAAAGCTTCTTGTATACTTTCTACTTTCCACAGATTTATTCCCAACCCTTTTTTTGACTCTTCTCTTAAAAGCTCTTCTGAATAATCTCCCTCGGCAACAGCCACTGTCTTTTGTTTTAAATCTTCTAGTGTAAAAATATTATTATCTTTCCTTGTTACCAAAACGCCTCTTAAACTGTACATAGCCTGGGAAAAATCAAACTTTTTATGTCTTATTTTACTGGGGAATAAATCTGACATGTCGATTTTCCCTTCTTCCAGCGAGTGGATTACTCCCTTCCATGCCAATGGTTTATAATTTATTGTGGTACCTAATTCTATAGATAAGGAAGTCATGTAATCTATTACTAGCCCTTGATTTTGTCCATTCTTTTTGTTTACGAAAGAAATAGGTGCCGCATTTTTATCAGCCCCATATGTTATGCCACCTTTGTTTTTTAGATAAGCTTTTTCAACCGAATTCAAAGGCATAGAGTATTTTATATAATCTAATATTGAAATATCATACTTCACTTGAGTAATCCAGCTGAAGCATAATATTAAAGAAATAAAAACAATTATTAGTTTAGCAAATCTTTTCATATCTTTTTCTCCATGTTTTCTTAATCCATTCTACCATGAATAATATTTTTTTTATATTTTTTTCAACTTTTTTGTTATCTTTTACGTCTAAATATATAGATGCATCAAAATTACTAGATAAGGAGCAAAATAATAAATGAGGCGAAATAAAAGACATAGAAAAAACAAACTAATAATATTACTAATTATTTTAATTGTTATAATAATTGGTTCTGTTGTAATAATTAAATCATTTACAGCCACAAATAAAGCAGAACCTCTACCAGAAAAGCAAGATACTACATCCCAGCAAGAATATGACTATTCTTCACCAGTACCAAAATCTCCTGCTGTAGAAAATACATACTTTGATGATGCAATTTTCATTGGTAATTCTAGAACTGAAGGATTTTTCCTGTATTCTGGTTTATCAAATTCAAAGGTTTATGCTCATAAAGGTCTTATGGTAAATACATTTTTTACAGATAAAATTTACACCCAAAATGAAAAAAAAGTAACTATGCTAGATGCTATTAAATCAGATTCATCCTTCAACAAAGCTTATATAATGCTAGGAATGAATGAGTTGGGTTGGGGTTATCCCGATTTATTTATAGAAAAGTACTCCAAGATAATAGATGAAGTTAGAAATGTTAATCCTAATGCTATTATATATATCCAATCTATCATACCCGTATCCAAAGATAGATCTTTAAACGATAAAATATATAATATGGATAATATTAATAAATTTAATAAATTAATTAAGCAGATGGCACAAAACAAAAAAGTTTATTATATAAACCTTTCTGAAAAGTTATCCAACGATGAAGGATTTTTACCTCCAGATGTTTCGTATGATGGTATTCATTTAAAATCAGATTATTGTAAAAAATGGCTAAAATACCTAAAAACCCATACGGTCAAGGAGGCTTAAAAGATGAAAAAATTTTTTTGTTCCGCATGTGTTATAATATTGATAATCTCTGCTTGCGGATGCACAACTTCTGAAAAAGTATATATAAATATGGATGATTTCGCCTCTTATCTCCTTCAAAATATTACATTTGAAGATGAACTAACAAAATTAGATGATGATATGATTTCTAATATCTATGATATAGAGGAAGGCGTAACGGCATCGGTTTATGTTGGAAGTGGTGCTACTGCTGAAGAGATTGCAATATTTAAAACATTAAATAATAACAACGCTAAAAAAGTAAAAGAGGCCATTACTGATCATATAAAAAAACAGAAAGACTCATTTAGCTCTTATATGCCTTTAGAACTAAAAAAGCTTAATAATGCAGTTATCATTGAAAAAGCACCATATATAATACTATTGATATCCAATGAGAGCGATGCAAAAAGTATTATAGAAAAATATAACAAGGAGTAATTTATCAATTTTGGATATTAATCGCAAAGAACTATTTATTGAATATATAAAAGAAAATCAGGAGAATTTTTATAGGTTGGTCTATAGCTATGTTAACAATCCTGATACAACTTTGGATTTAATTCAGGAATCCATTATATTAGGGCTAAAAAATATAGAAAAACTAAAAGAGCCTCAGTATATAAAAACCTGGTTTTATAGAATATTAGTAAATACCTGTCTCTCCTATCTTAGGAAAAACAAAAAACTTCCTCAGTTTGAGGTTTTATGTGATAATATCCAAGATAGAGATAATTGCTTTGATGAGGTAAAACGAAAAGAAATACTTGACATCATATCCACCTTGGATCCAGAATTAAAAACTATAGTGTTCCTTAAGTTTTATGAAGAGATGACTTTTTTAGAGATTTCAAAAGTTACTAAAGTTAATGTGAATACGATCAAATCGAAATACCTGATAACTTAGATTTTGTCATAAACACTGCCCTGAAGGAACCAAAAAAACATAAGAACTGGATAAAATACGTAACTGCATGTGCAGCAGCTTTCATGTGTTTTTTCTCCGCCTTAAACTTAAGCCCTTCCTTTGCTGCTGTTGCCAGTGATATCCCTGTACTGGGAAATATATGTAAGATATTCACTGTATCTCATTATGATTATAGTGATGAATCACAGCTAATAAATATTACCATACCTAAAATCGAAGTAGAAGGTGGCCCTGAATGGCAAAATAAATTAAACAAAGAAATCTACGATATGATAATATCAGAAAAGGAAGCCGCAGAAGCACATGCAAAAGAATACTATAAAGCTTTTATTGACACCGGTGGAAATCCTAAAGACTATCATCCTGTCAATCTCCTTGTTGATTATGAAATAAAGTATATAAATAAAGATTATGCCTCTTTTAAAGTATATAAATATGAAGCCATGGCTTCCTCATATACCTTAAGCCACTATTATAATGTTGATTTAAACACAGGAAAATTAACTACTCTAAAGGACTGGTTGGGAGAGGATTATATTAACCTGGTCTCCAAAGAAGTGGAAACTCAAATTAGTCAATTAAGTCCTAACTCAAAATCTTTCTACTTTGATGACATAGATATTAAAAAAACCATAAATGAAAATACAAATTTTTATTTAACTAAAGATGGTTCTTCCTTAGTAGTAGTCTTCGGAAAATATGAAATTGCTGCTGGTGCTGCCGGAGAGCCTGAATTTACAATCCCAATGCAGTAGACATAATTTTAAAATATAACAAAAACCACCCTAAAGTGCAGATTTTTTACGACACTTAAGGGTGGTTTTTCTATTGGTATCCCCGGCCAGAATCGAACTGGCAACGACGCTTTAGGAGAGCGTTGTTATATCCATTTAACTACGGAGACATGCTATTATTTTTATATAAAATTAACACTAGTTATTTTATCATGATTTTCTCTTTTTTTCAACTATCATAAGCATAATTTTATTGTAATAATTTTCAAAAAATTCCACTTTGCATATTGAATACAAGATAGTTATATAGTAAAATGACCTTAATGTTTGTTTATAATTTAACAAGGCAAATAGAAAATGGAGGATTTAAGCATGTATAAGGTTTCCGCTCTTGCAGAAGAGTATAAAAAAAAGTTGATTAATGCTGATGAAGCTGCTGCCATGGTAAAGTCTGGAGATAGAATCCATTTCGGTTTAGGTTGTGGTTCTGTAAATGATATTGATGAAGCCATTGCAAAGCGTGCTGACGAGTTACGAGATGTAGTGATAATTAGTACAGTCACTATAAGATCCGAACCTTTCAAAACATATACGGCAACCAGTTCTAATGAACAGGTTAGATTTGCATCTGCACATTTTAATTCTCATGACAGGCAGATGTGTAAAAACGGTCGTTGCTGGTATATTCCTATGCTTTTCTCAGAACTTCCCTATTATTGGAAAAATAATAGTTGTGGAATTGATATTGCCATGTTCCAAGTTGCTCCTATGGATAAACACGGTAACTTTAACCTAGGCCCACAAGTGGCAGATATGTGGGGCGTAATTAAATCTGCTAAAAAAATTATCGTTGAAGTTAATGAAAATATGCCTATTGCCCATGGTCATCAAACGCAACTAAATTTATACGGCGTAGACCATGTTGTAGAGGGTAGTAATAAGCCAATCGCCGAGTTAATCACTAAAGCACCTTCAGAAATAGATAAAAAAATAGCATCTCATGTAGTTGGGAGAATTAGAAGCCATAGCACCCTACAGTTAGGAATTGGAAGCTTACCTTCTTGTATTGGAACATTTTTAGGTGACTCCGATGTGAGAAACATTAACGCTCATACCGAAATGCTTGTAGACGCTTACGTAGATTTGTATGAAGCAGGTAAGCTTACAGGAAACAAACCTGTAGATCGAGGAAAAGCTCTCTATACTTTTGCAGGTGGTACGAAAAGATTATATGATTTTATAGATAATAATCCTATTTGCTGCAATGCCCCAGTTAATTATGTAAATAATATTTCAACAATAGCCCAAATTGACAATTTTGTATCTGTAAATAGTTGCATACAAGTTGATCTTTATGGTCAGGTATGCTCCGAGTCCGCTGGGCATCAACAAATAAGTGGTACCGGTGGCCAGCTGGATTTTGTTCTTGGCGCCTACCAATCAAAGGGCGGCCAGAGTTTCCTTTGTACACCTTCTACTCGTACACTGCCTGATGGTAGTAAAGAGTCCTTAATAGCCCCAGGTTTAAGGCCCGGTGCAATTGTCACCACACCGAGGATGGCTACAAACTATATCGTAACAGAATTCGGTGCAGCAGACTTAAAAGGAAAATCTACTTGGGAACGAGCAGAGCTCCTAATAAATATTGCCCATCCAGACTTTCAGGATGAGTTGGTTAAATCAGCGGAGAAAATGGGAATTTGGAAACATACTAGTAAATGTACTTATTAACATAAAAATACAAAAAATATACAATACCTTGTGTTTTAAATTAAGCGTTTTGTGGTAATATAGATATATGAAAAATACCGTAGATAAAAGATAGGGGTGGTAAAATGAATATACAGATTACTGGAAATGCTGATATATCTGAACAGCAAGCGTATGTAGATTATCTAGAAAAAAAATATAACAGAAAGTTAGAATCTCTAGATATTAACGTTGATGGAGACTTTGTGGATTTGAATTATAAATTCAAACATGTACCGTTTGATAGAATTCGAAGAATTACTGGATATCTTGTAGGTACAATGGATCAGTGGAACGACGCTAAAACATCAGAAGAAAAAGATCGAGTTACCCACTCTGTTGCAGCAGGAGCTTTCGAACAAATATAAATGGCTCTATAATAAATGTTGGGGTGGTGAAATTAATTTTCACCTTCACCAGCATTTTTTAGTATAAAAAAATTGAGCATAAGTGCAATCTCAGTTACAATTATAGTGACTAAACCCAACAGAACGGAGGTATGCATTA
>JAWRJF010000045.1:0-62101 GCA_040307645.1 Anaerovoracaceae bacterium
TCGGTAAGGATCGCAGGATTTTAAGTCCTGTGCGTCTGCCAATTCCGCCACTCCGGCACATTGGCTCCAAGGGTGGGGCTCGAACCCACAGCCTATCGGTTAACAGCCGAGTGCTCCACCATTGAGCTACCTTGGAATACCTTGTCTCTTAGATACTTAGTATCTCTTGCGACAAAGGTTATTATACATTAATTTACATTATTTTGTCAATACAAAATTACATAAAATTAATTCAATTTATCATTTATTTCTTTCTGTTGCCTGTCTTTTTCAATGTTTGACTTTACTACTTCGATTTTTTTAGTATACTTTTCAACCTTTTCGTTATCACCTAAATCAGTATATAGAGAGACAAGCTTTTCCATTGTGTCAATATTACTTGGACTTAGTTTTAACACTTGTAGAAACTCTTCAACAGCAAGTTCCTTTTCAAAAATTTCCATATGCGCAACGCCAAGGTAGTACCACAGTGGCCACCATGTTTTAAAAGAACTGTCCTTATATGGGGAAAGCTTTTCTATACCTTCATTAAACTTACCGCTTAGAACAAGATTGTATCCTTTTTCAATTTCTATAGGTTCATCAAGAACATCAAGTCTTTCTTGAATTTCTTTTTTTAGTTCATCATCATTTGTTAACTTCATGAATTCATCCCATGTTAACTTGGCTTTTATATATAAGCCTAAATTCAAATATCCATAGCCTAAAAAATAGAATCCCATATCAAAGTCAGGTTTTCTCATAGTAAGTTCTTCAAAGGCCTCAATAGACTCAGCTTTATACCTTGTAATATAGCTTTCATCCTCACCTAACTCATAAGAATCCTTACACGCTCTTCCATAGCAATATAGCGCATCTGTAGAGGTTGGATCGATTAATAATGCAGCCCTAAAATTAATGCATGCAAAATCATAATCCCTTGAAGCTGCAGCCTCAACTCCTTCATTAATTAAGGCCATGGCAAACTTTTTGTCAAAGGTTCTTAATATATACGCAACATAGTTTTCACAGTATTGAAATTTTGGATCACAACCAATTACAAAAGCCATATTTTGTGATATTGTCAACGTACTCAGTCCTGTCATAGCCGTCTTCCTTATAGGAATAGGAACATCTTTTAGAATATCCCCTACGCCAGCCTTTTGAAGATAACCTTCTGATAATTCATCAAAAATAAATTCCTTTAAATGAGGTGCCAGGAAAGCACCGATTTTGTCTTCTTTTACTCTTAAATCCATATTAAACTCCTTTTTCAATGTCCCAACCTTTTTTATGGAACTTTTTTACCGCATCAAAATTCATATTCTCTTCCAGATCCTTCTCTAAAAGGTGCTTTGCTTTTTCACTAAGTTCTGTACCCTCTTTATCTTTTGTAAGAGAAAACTTATAGAGAATTCTATAGAGATTTTCTTTTTTGTGAGATCTATCTTGAAATCCATTAGAATAATAAAAATCAGCCAGCTGCTCATAAAAGTTAAAAGGACTTTTGCCGATAACCCCTTCTAGGTAATCAATAGTAGAACCGAAACCTCCTTTATTATAATAAAGGTCTAAAACATTCTCAATCATTTTTAGCTTTATTAAGTCAACAGATGACATGTATTTACTAGAGATAATTTCATAAGGAGCCTTATCTCTAAATATATATTCATGTTGTTTCGCATTTTTTCTAATTTCAGTACCTTTTAATAATTTTAAGAATCCCAGTTGCAGATTGTCCGCATGAAGACCATATACTTTATCAAAAGATCTTCCAAAAGATATGTAATCTTCATAAGGCAACCCTGCTATTAAATCCACATGTATATGACTATTCCCAATACGCAAAAGCCTCTCCACATTATATAGTATAGGATAAATATTCTCATTTCTATTTACAGCTTTAAGAGCCGTAGGATTTGCACTTTGAATGCCAATCTCAAATTGAAATAGTCCCTTACGTGCTTTTTCTATTACACCAAGACTTGCATCATCCAATAGTTCCCCACAAATTTCAAAATGAAAGTTGGTAATTCCATTATCATTTTCAATTAAGTACTGCCAAATGGAAATGGCTCTTTCACTATTAAAGTTAAAGGTTCTGTCAATAAACTTTACTTGCTTAACTTTTTTATAAAGAAAATAGCCTAAATCTCTCCTAACCCTTTCTAAATTTAAGGTTCTTATACTCTTGTCAATTGATGAAAGACAATAGCTGCACCTATACGGGCAGCCTCTTGACGCCTCATAATATAGTACCTTATCTTCTTCACAATCTAAAAGCTGATATGGGAAAGGAATCCTGTCAAAGTCCGGAAGTGGACCAATCTGGTTTTCTATGATTTTTTTTCCATCTCGGTATACCAAAGCGGGTACCTTACTTAAATCCTCTTGTTCAAGGACAATGGCTTTGCAAAATTGGAAAAGTGGGTATTCTCCTTCTCCCTTCAAAACATAATCCACAGCCGGATTTTCTTCCATGTACTCCTTAGAACAATACGAAACTTCAGGACCTCCCACCATAATTTTTATATTGGGTCTAGCCTTTTTTAAATTACTGCATATATCCTTTATTTTCTCGACATTCCATATGTAGCAGGAAAAGCAAACTAAATCATAGTTTGCTCTTGCCAATTCTGTATAAATATAATTGTCATCATTATTTATAGTAAACTCTTTAAGCTCTATGTCCAGTTCAGACTCTGCAATTACACTATATAAATATTTTAAAGCTAAACTTGAATGAACATACTTAGAGTTTAACGTAGTTAATAATATTTTCATTTTAATTTTCCTTTATAATCAAAGCATCCTAAATCTTTCATCTTTTAATAGACCAGTATCTTCCATAGCTCTCTTAAGCTGTTCCATCATCCTTGGCTTATCAGAAGGAAGATTACCTCTCAATGACACATAATTAGATGCATGATTGCTTCTAAATACACACTCCTTGCTAGGATTTGCATGCTTTAACAATAAATATGTCTCTGCAACAACTTCTTCAGCAGATAGTAGCTGTAACTCTCCATTTTGGATCTGTTCATAAATAGGCGCTGACGGATCTAGCATCAAAGTTAAAAGTCCAACATAAGAAGCATTCATCTCACTTATCATTTTACCCGTCTCTATTGCATGTTCTTTCCACCCTGCTTTTCCAGCAATTCCCGAGATAAAAGTAACCGATGCTTTAATACCGGAATTTTCAATCTTGTGGACAGCCTCTATTAATTGACTTCTGTTTACGCCTTTATTTATGTATTTTAGAACCTTATCACTTCCTGATTCTGCACCTAAATATATCATTCCGATTCCTTTAGACCTTAATTCAGTTAATTCTTCTTCTGTTTTATTAAGTACATCTTTAGCAGAGCCGTAGACACTTACTCTTTCACATTCAGGAAACAGCTCTTTTATCTTATCCAAAATAGTTATAAGCTTACTATTAGTAAGGCATAAAGCATCACCATCACATAAAAATATTTTATCAACATTCCTGTAAGTTTTTCTCGCCATTTCAAGATCTTCAATAACTTCCTTTGGATCTCTTACTCTGAATTTCTTATCCTTAAACATACTACAAAATGTGCACTTATTATGTGAACATCCGATAGTAACCTGCACAAGGAGACTGTATGCCTCACTTGGCGGTCTATAAATACTACCTTCGTATCTCATTAATTCTTACCTTTCTACATTCTCTCAGGCGCTTCCATACCAAGAAGACCAAGACCATTTTTAATTGCATTTTTAGCTGCAATTACAAGAGCAACCTTCGCTAGTTTCTCTCCTTCATCTTCAACTAAAATATGCTCATCATGATAGAATCTGTTAAAGCTCTGTGCCATATCTACCACATGTCTTGTAACAATAGATGGTTCATATTTTTCTCCTGCATCAATAACCACCTGAGGGAACTTATATAAAAGCTTTGCCAATTCATATGCACTTTCACTGCAAATCTTAGAATAATCTATATTTTTTAGCGCTTCTGCATTAGAAACCACTTGTTCCCCAGCTTTTCTTAAAATACTTGCAGCTCTAGCGTGTGTGTACTGAACATAAGGACCAGTCTCACCATCGAAGTTTAACACTTTATTCCATGAGAATACGTAATCCTTAATTCTGTTGTTGGATAATTCTTGGAAAATAACTGCACCAATACCGACTTGTTTTGCTGTCTCATCTACATTATCTGTATTTACATTCTTCTCCATAATTATTTCTTTTGTCTGTTCAACCGCCCTGTTCAATACATCTTCAAGGAATACAACCCTTCCATGTCTTGTGGACATTGTTCCTTCTTCAAGGCTTACAAGGCCAAACGGAATATGAACACAATCTTTATACCAATCATATCCTAATAGTTCCACAACCTTAAACCACTGTTGGAAATGAAGGTTTTGCTGTGAAGCAACAATATATAAATTCTTATAGAAATCATAATGCTCTTTTCTATATACAGCTGCAGCAATATCTCTAGTAATATAAAGGGTAGAACCATCACTCTTTGTAATAAGAGCCGGTGACATACCATATTCTTCAAGATCTACAATCTGGGCACCCTGTGACTCCTGCAAAAGACCTTTATCCTCAAGTTCTTTTACAAACCTTGGCATTTTGTCTGAATAAAAGCTTTCCCCTGCATATGAGTCAAATGAAATTCCAAGCATTTCGTATACTCTGTTAAACTCCTTTAAACTCTCATCTCTAAACCACTGCCAAAGTTCTACTTCCTCTTGTTCACCATGTTCTAGTTTAGTAAATATTTCCCTTGCTTCATCATCTAGTTCTGGATGACTTTCAACTTCTACATGGAATTTAGTGTAATATGAAAGAAGAGTTTTAATTGGTTCTTTTATAACATCTTCTTTGTTCCCCCAGTGTCTATATGCACAAATCATCTTACCAAACTGAGTTCCATAATCTCCTAAATGGTTAATTCTTATTGTCTCATAACCCAATGCCTCATATATCTTGTGGATTGAGTTTCCGATTACTGTACTTCTAATATGTCCAATATGAAAAGGTTTTGCAATATTAGGTGAAGAAAATTCAACGATTACCTTTTTACCCTGACCAATATCAGATTTTCCATATTCAACACCTTTTTCTAACACTTCAGTAACTATGTCTTTTACAAACTCTTCCTTAGAAATAAACATGTTTACGTAGGCATTTACCTGTTCAACTTTTTCAAACATTGGATTTTTCGATAGGGCTTCTGCAATTCCCTTTGCAATTAGAGGTGGAGCTTTTCTAAGTGTCTTTGCCAATTTAAAGCATGGAAAGGCATAATCCCCCATCTTTGCATCAGTAGGTACCTCAACCATAGACTGTATTTCTTCAAGGCTTAGACCTTCAATATTTTCTGCTATTAATTTAGCAATTTCTTCTTTAAAATTTACCATTGGTTATCTCCTTCTCGCTTTTTATTTCTATTCCATTTTTCTTAAGTAGTGCAGCAAAATATCCATCGCCCTCTACAAGAACGTTACTAAAAGTCCCATCATATACCTGCCCACATCCGCAGGAAGGGCTTTTTGATTTTAAAATAGCACCTTCTATTTTTTCGCCTATCTCTTCTCCATATTCTATACTCTGTAACAAAGAGATTTCTGCGCCTCTTATGAAAAAGGCTGTAACATCCTTCCCATTCTTATCTATTACTTTATCTCCTACTATTTCTGCCGGTGGCCTCGGGGTTTTAAGGCCACTGCATCCCTCGGGACAAACTGTGTAATAACTATGGTTTTTACAAAATTCTACTACACCATCATTATAGTTATTTCCACCATTGTATTTGCAGTTCTTTCCTAGTAAGCAACTACTTACGATGTACATTATTTCTACTCCTTTTAATCTGTTTTCAACTTAACTATAGTCACGCCATCGCCACCTTCATTGTACGCTCCTTTTCTGTAAGAATCAACATGGTTATGACGCTTAAATAAGTCTCTAAGTCCTGCTTTTAATATGCCTTCTCCTCGTCCATGTATTACAGTTACTTCTTTTAAACCTGCAATGTATGCATCATCTAAATACTTATCTACGTCCATAACTGCATCCTCAAGATTTTCACCTTGGACATTTATGGAAATCGATATGTTTTGAGCCTTATGTTTATACAATGACCCGTATTTTGAAGGTTTTTTTTCTTTTTTCTTTTTAGTACCATCGTTAATCAATACTAAGTCAGAAATGTTAACAGAAGCTTTCATTATGCCTATCTGTACAAATAGATCCCCTTTGCCATCAGGCAATGTGATTATTTCGCCATTTTGGGCTAAGGATAATACCTTTACTCTATCTCCGGTTTTTAACTTTGAAGCATCTACCGGGTTATTGTTAACTTCTTTAATTATTCTCTGCTGATATTTTCCCTCAACATCTCGAAGTATTTTTCTATTCTCTTCAAATTTCTTGTTTCTTTCACCAAGACTTGATATTTTATTTAGTTCTCTCAATTCCCGCTGAACTTGATTCGCTGTATCTTTAGCCTCTTTTAAAATGGCCCTTGCTTCTTCTTTAGCTTCTCTAATTATCTGCTCTTGTTTCTTCTTTATTTCGGATATCTTTTGTTCTAAATCTGCCTGTTTCTTTTTCATGGCCAAATTAATTATTATAGCCTCGTCTCTCTCTTCTTCAGCCTTCTTTTTATCTTTCTCTATAGCACTTAGAACTTCTTCGAACTGGATATCCCCTCGCTCAATTAAAAGAGACGCCCTTTCTATTATTTCATCATTTAAACCAAGTCTTCTAGATATCTCAAACGCATTAGACCTACCAGGTATTCCTATAGAAAGTTTATACGTTGGACTTAGAGTTTCAACATTAAACTCCATAGATGCATTTTCAACATCATCAGTTGATAAGGCATATTTTTTTATTTCATTATAGTGGGTAGTTGCAACAGTCATTGATCCACAGGCTTTGACTTTTTCCAAAATAGCTATTGCTAAAGCAGCCCCTTCTGTAGGATCAGTCCCTGCTCCTAGTTCATCAAAAAGAACTAATGATTTACCGTCACATCGTCTTACAATATTTACAATATTCTTCATATGAGATGAAAAAGTGCTAAGGCTCTGCTCAATGCTTTGTTCATCTCCAATATCTGCAAAAATATCGTTAAATATAGGCATTTTGCTTCGAGAAGATGCCGGAATATGAAGTCCGCTCTGAGCCATTAAAGCTAAGAGACCTATAGTTTTTAGGGTAACTGTCTTACCACCTGTATTTGGCCCTGTAACGACCAACGTTTTATATTTTTCTCCTGCAGAAACAGAAATTGGAACCACAATCTTACCATCAATTAAAGGGTGGCGTCCTTCTACTATATCTAGGATACCTTCTTCATTTATTTCTGGTTCTGCTCCTGACATTTTAACTGAAAGTTTACCTTTAGCCATAATGTAATCCAGATTAATAAGAATCTCCTGGTTATTTCTAATATCATGAAAATGCTCTGCAACATTACTTGATAATTCAGCTAAAATCCTCTCGATTTCCACTTTTTCTGCCAGTTCTAACTCTCTAAGTTCATTATTTAAATTAACTATTACTTGAGGCTCAATAAACAAAGTTGCACCTGTAGAGGATTGATCATGAATAATTCCAGGGAATCTGGACTTATGCTCCAGCTTTACGGGAATTACATATCGTCCATCCCTTATTGTTACTAATGCGTCTTGCAAATATGATTTGTTATCGTGTGAATTTATTATCTGATTTATCCTATTTTTAATAGATTCATTTTGCCTTGCTATACTTCTTCTAACATTTTTAAGTTCAGACGATGCATTATCTGAGACTTCATCTTCAGATAAAATACATCTATCAATATTTTCCTCAAGTCTTGGTAGTGTAATCATAAGCTCAGCCATTGACATTATTATAGGCAGCTTAGGAATATCAGTCTTTAAAAAAGATACAACCCTCTTTGTAATGTTCAAATTGTAATGTATCTGAAGCAATTGCTTCATAGAAAGAGTTCCACCTTTTCTACAAAAATGAAGGCTGTCTTCAATGTCATAGATACCACCAATTGGCAGAGGTCCTTTACGCACAATAAGGTCAACTGCTTCCGTAGTTGACCTTAGTTCTTCTATAATTGTATGCACATCAGTATAAGGCTTAAGCTCAGATATAATGGTTTTCGCCATTTCTGAGCCAGCCTCGTTTTTAAGCATTTGAATTATTTTATTGTACTCTAATACATTTAATGCTTTTTTGTTCATCCTTGTTCCCTTTTTAGTTTATCGATTTCACTTTTTAATTTTATATTTTCCATTTGAAGCTCAAAAAATGAGTTCTCATATTCGCTGCATTGTTCTTGAAGTTCCTTAAACCTTTCATCACTTTCTTTCTTTTGATTTTTCATTTCAAGAACATTTTCTTTATATTGAATAAAGTTCTTTTTTGCTTCTTCCCACATTTTTAGATAATATTTGGAGTCATTTTCCAGCTGCTCTTTACCTTTTTTTAAAGTCTCAATTTGATCTAAGGAATCAAAATACTCTTCTGCAATATTTATAGAAGAAAGAATTGCAATTTTACCAGCTGCTCCATCAGTTATGACTCTGCCGATGAGTTTCATTTTCCCATCCACATAATCTGCAATTTTTTTAATCTCCTCACTAGATTTTTCCCCAGATATTACATATTCCTGGCCATAAATCTTTACAGTAACTTTATTAGTTTCCATAAATCACCTCTTACATTTCTCTAAGGGTTGCGTTAAGTTTTTCTTTTAGGTTTTCTAATACACCTTGGTGTACCTTGGTAACATCTTCATCAGTAAGAGTTTTTTCATTGTGTCTATAAGTCAAAGTGAATGCTACACTTTTCTTCCCATCTTCAACCTGCTGACCCCTATATACATCGAATAGTTTTACTTCTCTTAAAATTTCAGTACCTGCTTCTTTAATAATCTTCTCAATACTGCCAACCTCTAGATCTTCTTCAACTAGAAGAGCAATATCTCTTGAAGTGGATGGATATTTTGGCAACTGCCTATAAACTATTTCTGTATCAGATAGCTCTGTAACTACATTAAACATTAATTCACAGCAATAACATCTAGTACCTATGCCATATTTCTCAGTAACATCAGGATGAACTTCTCCCATAATACCAAGTTCTATCACTTCACCATTTCTATTTACAACTATTCTTGCACATCTGCCTGGGTGATATACTCCATACTCACTTTCAGCTATAAAATCAGTATCTTTAATTCCAAGTTTTGATAAAAGTTCAACCACTATGCCTTTTAGCGTAAAGAAATCTTCATCTTTACCGTAAAGGCCTATACACATTGAGTCCTGTTCATCTGGTAAACCTTCAGGGTCAACTAAATTGCAAAGGAATGTGTTCCCAATTTCAAAAGCTCTAACAGCATCTATATTTCTTGAGTAGTTTCTCCCTAAAACTTCCAGCATATTAGGTGTCAAAATTGTTCTCATTACAGAATTTTCTTCGCCAAGAGGATTTATAAGCTTAACAAAAGCTCTCTCCCAAGAATCTTCATCAATTCTTACGTTATCTACACCCTTAGGGCTGACAAAAGAAAATGTTTGTATCTCATTTGCCCCCATTGCACACATTGTATCCCTAGCATGGTCTCTTAAAGTTCTTTCTCTAGACTGACCAGCCTCACAATTTTCTCTTGGGATTGTAACCGGCATTTTATCATATCCATATAACCTTGCAACTTCTTCAACAAAGTCTATTTCTTCTAATAAATCCTGTCTAATAGTAGGTGGAGTAACAATCATAAGATCATTTTCACCTTCAACCTTCATCTCAAGGCTTTCAAAAACATTTACCATAAATTCTCTAGTAACATCTATACCTAAGACATGATTCACACGACTAACCCTTACATTTACAGGCTTTGCCATTTCAATGTTTTTATATACATCTACCGAACCTGATACAACAGTTCCTGCGCCAAGAAGTTCAATTAACTTACAAACTCTGTCTGCTGCCACTTCACAAAGATTTGGGTCGATTCCCTTTTCGTATCTTGATGAAGCTTCTGTTCTTAGTGTGAGTTTTTTCGAGGTAGCCCTAACACTATCTCCATTAAAGTTTGCAGATTCTAAAATAACAGTATTAGTGTCCGCAAGTATTTCTGAGTTTAAACCACCCATAACTCCTGCAACTGCAATTGACTTCTCAGAATCTTTAATCATAAGCATATCTTCGGAAAGAGTTCTTTCTGTACCATCTAATGTTACAAATTTTTCGCCCTCTAATGCTGTATCTACTATGATTTTGCCATCTTTTACATTTCTAATATCAAAAGCATGTAGAGGCTGACCATATTCAAGCATTACGTAGTTGGTAATATCTACTATGTTATTGATCGGTCTCATACCTGCATGAATAAGCCTCTTTTGAAGCCACCATGGTGACTGTTGAATTTTAACATCTTTAATTACTCTTGCAGTATATCTCTTGCATAAATCGGACTTCACTTCAACACTTACATAATCTTCTACACGTCCTTCTGTGTGAGAACACACAGTATCAGGATACCTTAATTCTGTTCCAAAGGTTGCTGAAGCTTCCCTTGCCATTCCTATCATAGAAAGACAATCAGGTCTGTTTGGAGTGATTTCAAAGTCTATCACTGAATCCTTCAAGTCTAAGGCATCTACTAGTTCAGTTCCAACCTGATAGTCTCCCTCCAAAATCCAGATTCCTTCCTTATGTGCAAGAGGTACAACTTTATCATCAAATCCTAGTTCCCCGGCAGAACATAACATGCCATTAGAAACCACACCTCTAAGTTTTCCTTTTGTAATCTTTGTGCCATTCTCTTCTTTAGGTTGACCATGAAGAGGGCCTGGAATTCTGCTTCCATGAACTGCAACAGGAACATAGGCACCTTCGAATACATTAGAAGCACCTGTTACTATTTGGGTTGGTTCCTCTTGTCCTAAATCTAGCTGACACACTACAAGTTTATCTGCATCAGGGTGTTTCTCAATTTTAATTATTTTTCCAACAAATACTTTACTAATATTTTCCCCAAGACTTTCACAAGTTTCTATATTCGAACCTGAAAGAATCATCCTGTCGCAAAACTCTTCTGTATTTACATTTATATCTGTATAATCTTTTAACCATTCTAATGAAACTAACATTTGGCACCTCCTACTTGAATTGATTGATGAATCGCATATCATTTTCGTACATCAATCTTATATCGTCAATTCCGTATTTTAGCATTGCAATTCTTTCAACGCCCATACCAAATGCAAAGCCTGTATATTTTTCTGTATCAATATTTCCAACTTGCAAAACATGGGGATGAACCATTCCGCATCCTAGGATTTCAATCCAGCCACTTCCCTTACATACTCTGCATCCTTTTCCTCCACACTTAAAGCAAGATACATCCATCTCTGCAGAAGGCTCAGTGAAAGGAAAATGATGTGGTCTGAATTTAGTTCGTACTTCCGACCCAAACATCTGTTTTGCAAAGCTGTCAAGGACACCTTTTAAATCTGCCATTGTTATTCCCTGGTCTACAACAAGTCCTTCGACTTGGTGGAACATAGGAGAATGAGTAGCATCAGGAGTATCACATCTAAAACATCTTCCCGGAGAAATAACCATAATAGGTGGTTTTTCCTTCATCAAAGTTCTTACTTGAACGGGTGATGTCTGTGTTCTCAAAAGTGTATCCTTAGTAATATAAAAAGTATCTGTCATATCCCTTGCAGGATGGTTTGGACCAGCATTTAATGCATCAAAGTTGTTAAAAACAGTTTCAACCTCAGGACCCTCCGCAATTGAAAATCCCATTGATTTAAATACTCTACTTATTTCTTCTATTGTTACTGTAAGTGGATGTTTTGCTCCTAAAGTAATTTTTTTACCCGGTTCAGTAACATCTATTTTTTCGGCTTTAAATTTAGCTTGTTTTGCTTGTTCTTTAACCGCATTAAACTTTTCAGAAAGAAGATTTTCAATCTCTCCTCTAACCTGATTAGCCGCCATACCAAGTGATTTCTTCTCTTCAGGTGATAATTTACCCATAGAACGAAGAATTTCTGTTAGCTGGCCTTTTTTCCCTAAAACTTTTACTCTTATTTCTTCAGTTTCCGCAATAGTAGCAGCTTTTGACAACTGCTCTCTAGCTTCCTGCAATATTTTATTTAATTGAGTTTGCATTTTATCTAACCTCTCTATTTTTTTTCGTGCTAAAACATCTTAGTCGTTCATACATCAAAATACCTGCTGCAACTGATGCATTTAATGACTCAATGTTCCCCTCCATTGGAATTTTTATTTTTATATCAGCTATATCTACTAATTCGTCGCTGATTCCGTTTCCCTCGTTTCCAATAACAAGGGCAATCCCTTCTGTAAGGTTCACATTATGATAAAAATCTTTTGCCTTTAAACTTGTAGCTACAATTTTTAAATGTAACTCAGAAACAAGCTTCACTAATTCCCTACTATTTTCGGCCAAAATAATAGGGACCCTAAAGACTGAACCAGTAGCCGCCCTAATGACCTTAGGAGAAAAAATGTCCGCTGTTCCCTTTAACGCAACTACACATTTATATCCGGCTGCATCTGCAGTTCTGATTATCGTGCCTATATTGCCCGGATCTTGAAGTCTATCCAAAACAACAATGCAATCCTTCTCTGAGATGATTGTCTTTAAAGATTCAATATCGTAATGAGGTTTATTCACTATAGCTATTATGCCTTGACTAGTTTCGGTTTGGGAAATCATATCAAAAAGCTTTCTTGGCATAGAATAAACCGATGTGTCGCTGTCTATATCAAAATCATCTCTTAAGACCACATCTTCTCTCAACATAATAGCATAGATCTTTTTATTGTTCTTTACTGCTTCTTCAAGAAGGTTTTCGCCTTCAATAATGTATTTATCTTCTTTATCTCTATATTTTTTACTTTGAAGCTGACAGCAGAGCTTAAATATTCTGTTTTTCGTTGATGTAATCTCTTTAATCATAACTCTTACTTTCTAACGGAAAAAGCCGGTGAAAATTACCGGCTTTCAACTTAACTTAGCTTTTATTTTAAAAAATCTGGAATAGCAAATTTAGAATCCAATTCATTTTCACCTTCAGTTTCGTGGAAAATGTCTGTTAAGTCAACCTCTCTGCCAGTTAAACCTTCTTCTGTTACAACAGGGGTTCCTGTTTCTTCTCTTGCAGATAAATCTCCTTGGGAACCTTCAAGTCCTTCTCCAAAACCTGTTGCAATCACCGTAATCGCAACTTCATCGTTCATTTCTTCACTTACTGCTGCACCAAATATTAAAATTGCTTCCTTGTCCGCTTTTTCTTCTACTAAGCTGGCAATTTCATTAACTTCAAGCATTCCCAGATCATATCCACCAGATACATAAAGCAATATAGCCTTAGCTCCTGCAATAGTAGTCTCAAGAAGTGGACTTTCAACTGCACTTTTAACTGCCTGGCTAGCTCTTCCTTCGCCACTTCCGTGTCCAACTCCCATATGTGCAATTCCTCTGTCAGTCATTACCGACTTAACATCCGCAAAGTCTACGTTAATTAGAGCAAAGTCAGAAATTAAATCTGATATACCCTGTACACCTTGCCTTAGCACATCATCTGCCATGTCGAAAGCCTCAAGCATAGAAGTATTTTTCTCGCAATTCTCTAATAGCTTATCATTAGGAACAATTACCAAAGAATCCACATACTTCTTAAGGAAGTTCAAACCTAGATTAGCCTGATCCTTACGTTTCTTTCCTTCGAAAGAAAATGGTTTAGTAACAACTCCTACTGTAAGAATTCCTAAATCCTTAGCTGCCTTAGCAATAACAGGGGCTGCACCGGTTCCAGTTCCTCCACCCATTCCTGCTGTAATAAAGACCATATCCGATCCTTCAAGCAAACTGGTTATTTCATCTATAGTTTCTTCTGCAGCACGCTGACCAACCTCCGGGTTAGCTCCTGCACCTAGTCCTCTTGTTAGTTTTTCGCCTATCTGAACCTTAGTTTCAGCATTACATCTATTTAAAGCCTGTTTATCTGTGTTAACCGCAATAAAGCTAACACCTCTTAGATTAGCTTCCATCATTCTGTTTACTGCATTACATCCGCCACCGCCAACACCGATAACTTTGATTACTGCAGAATTATCTTGAGTAGTCTCAAACTGCAACATAATTGATTGCCTTCCTTTCATCCCATAATATAATTTATTCTATCATAAAACTGTGTAAATTGCACCATTTTTTTAGTCTAAAGCCGGAGAAAATGATACATAATTATTACTGCCTAAGGTAATAGTTCCTCTCTTAGTATCAGATTTGAAAAGTTTATTCAATACCTTCTGTAAATCACCACTTTCTATAGCTGATAACATCTGTTTCGGGGTGCCTTTACAAATGAGGGTATCGTATATGTATGCCTTTATCAAAACCTTAGACATAATAATCTTTTTAAAAAATATATCTCCGTCTTCCATTGCCTCTAGCATTTTTAATGTATTGCTTAAAGCAACTTTTTCTTCTGCATCTACCTGCTCACCAACCTTAAGTTTACTTATAGTCAATCCTTTTAACAATGTAAGCTTAGGCTCTATATCAGTCTTTTTTAAAATTACGCCTTCTGCATCTATAACTACATATTGATCTCCATAAGCAAAAGATGCAACCTGTTTTCTCTCTTTCACCTGGATAATCAAGTTGTTTGGGAACTTCCTTTTTACATCGATTTCAGCAAAATATGGTTCCTCCTTAAGCCTGTCAATAATATCCGATTTATCTATATCAAAAAAAATATTCACGCCTGTTTTTACATTGGCCATTGTTACTATTTCTTCATCAGAATAGTAATCATTATTTTCAACTGTTATAGTATTTACAGTAAAAAAACTGGAGGAAATAAAGAAATAAAACCCAAAACAAATTCCCAAAAACACTAAAAATCTAACCAGGTAGTGTTTCTTTTTTCTCTTTTTTCTTTCCCTTGGTCTTTCTTTAAAATCCCCATTAGTTAATATTTCTTCATCATTCTGGTATTCGCTCAATTTTTCCACCTAATTTTCTCAAATTTTTATCTATGTTTTCATAACCTCTGAGTATATGATTAATTCCACTAATTTCAGTCTCACTATCAGCGGCAAGACCTGCAATTATTAGGGCAGCACCGCCTCTCAAGTCCTGAGCGGAAACGCCTCCTCCATTTAAAAATGGTACTCCTTTTATTATAGCAGTTTTTTCAAGTATTTCAATATTTGCTCCCATTTTATTTAGTTCTTTTGAATGGGTAAATCTATTCTCGAATATTGTTTCTTCTATACTACTTTCTCCCTTTGCAATAGAAAGTAGGGTCATCAGTTGTGGCTGACAATCTGTAGGGAAATCAGGATACGGTCCTGTTTTTACATTAATTCCCCCTAACAAAACTTTAGGGGCAGATAATTCAATTCTCATATGGGAGCATCTGATATTGCAACCCATTTTTGTAAGTACATGTAGTACAGAATCAATATGCACCGGATTTATTTTTTCGACAATCAGGTGACCCGCTGTAGCGGCAGCTGCCATTAGATATGTTGCTGCCTCTATTCTATCCCCTAAAACCTCATACTCAGTCCCCTGGAGGTTCTGTGATTTTTCTATTCTGATTATACCCGTTCCTGCACCAGATATTTTGGCGCCACAGTTGTTCAAAAAATTTTGAAGATCAATTATCTCTGGTTCCTTAGCACAATTCTTTACTGTAATAGTTTCTTCTGTATTTAAACCAGCCAGAATAATATTTTCAGTAGCGCCTACACTTGGAAAAGGTAAATTTATCTCACAAGGTCCCTTCACCTTACCTTGGAAACTTATAGTTTCTTCATTACCGTCTACCTTGTAGCCCATTTCTCTTAGTGCATATATATGTATGTCGATTGGTCTTTTGCCTATTTTACACCCTCCGGGTTTACTAATAGATGCCCTACCGCATCTTGAAAGTAATCCACCCATTAAAAAAACAGAAGATCTCATTTCTTTCATAAGGTCTTCGGGCACCTTGTATTCCATCAGCTGCCTAGTATCTACAACAACTGCCTCATCGTGAACTTCAACATGGCAACCAAGGCTTTTTAGAATTTTATACATACTCTTTAGATCTGAAATATCAGGACAATTTTTAATTCTATGGATACCAGGCACAGCCACTGTTGCAGCTAAAATAGGGAGTGCACCATTCTTAGCCCCCCGTGCAACATATGTGCCTCTTATTGGTACTCCACCATATATATGATATTTTTCCAAAATAAAAACACCTCCGAAACATATTTCATAGTATGCCAGAGGTGTATTTTTTGTTCTATATTTCTATTTCATAATATTCTTATATATTATATCTGTAGCACTATCCGGCGCACATTCTCTGCTGGCAATACTCATTTTTTCTAATATGTTTCTATTATTCTTTAACTTCAAAACCTCTTTTATCAATATTTCTGAAGTTAAATCCTTTTCTTCTATCAGTATTGCTCCACCCTTATCAGCCACTGCCTTTGCATTGTAATATTGATGATTCCCTGTAACATTCGGAGACGGTATTAAGATAGATGCTTTTCCACACACTGTAGTCTCAGCAACAGACAAGGCACCTGCTCTGCTGATAACTAGATCGCAGGCACATAAATAATTATCCATGTCATTTATATATGATAATATTCTTATATTATCTTTTACATCTATGTTTTTTTCATTGATTTTTTTCTGTATATCATCATAATACTGACTTCCGGTTCCAAATACTAATATAATATCCTTTTGCCCGTTAACTGTTTCCATTAAATCAAATGCAACTTCATTAATTTTCTCTGCCCCTTGGCTTCCTCCAAAAGAGAAAACCACAAAAGCTTGGTCACTTATGCCCAGCTTTTTCCTTGCTTCACCTTTTGTTATATCAAAAAAACTTTGCCTAACAGGATTCCCTGCGTTTACATGTTTTTCTGGTTCTTTAAAGTATTTCCCTCCATCAGGAAATCCTAAGAATACTTTTTCAACATACTTTTCTAAGGTTTTATTAGCCACTCCCGGAAAAGCATTTTGTTCATGAATGTATGTTTTTGCACCATATTTTTTCGCAGCAAACATTACGGGTACGCATACAAATCCACCTGTGCCAATAACAACATCTGGTTTAAATTCCTTCATAATTTTTAGAGATTGTCTTATCCCCTTCATTACCGTAAAACCAGTGTCGAATATTTTCAATATATTGCTTCGGTCAAACCATTTTGCAGAAACCAGCTTTATATCATAACCCGCTTTTGGAACTATATCTTTTTCCAAACCTATTTCGTTTCCAATATACAAAATCTCTGAACTTGGAGACTTTTCCTTTATTTTATCTGCAATGGCAATAGCCGGATAAATATGTCCGCCTGTGCCACCGCCTGTTACAATTACTCTCATTACTACCTCTTTACATAAACTATAGTGGTGACTTTTTTGATATATTTAATAGTATTCCAATTGACCCCATAAACAACATTAATGCGTTTCCACCGTAACTGACAAAAGGAAGAGTTACACCTGTAGGAGGCATGGATGATGTTACTACTGCAATATTCAAAATAATTTGGAGTCCCATCATTATAGTAATTCCTCCCGAAATAAGCATCCCAAGTTTATCTGGAGCATTCATACAAATATGGAAACACCTCCATAATAGTATTGCATATACAATAAACAGTATGGTTATTCCAACAAAGCCCAGTTCTTCCCCAATAATAGCTAAAATAAAGTCATTCTGCGGCTCTGGCAAATAAAGATTTTTCTGTATGCTTTTTCCTAGTCCTAACCCAAAAAGGCCACCTGTGCCAAGCGCCAGAAGAGACTGTACTACTTGATACCCACTTCCTAATGCATCAGCAAATGGGTCTAAAAAGCTAAGCAGTCGGTTCATTCTATAACCGCCATCATCAATAAAAATCAATCCTAAAACGCCTGCCACTCCAAGGCCTGCAATTCCAAGAAGATATCTCCATTGTAATCCTGCAAGAAACATCATGCCCACAATAATTCCACAAACAGTAATAGCGGTGGATAAGTTTGGCTGCATAATAATCAATACGCCATATATCCCTGCAATACATAACAATGGGAAAACTCCCTTTGTAAAAGAAAGTATTTTTTTAGGATTACTAGCCAAAAACGAAGCTGTGAAAATTATAGCCGCGATCTTCGCAATTTCTCCAGGCATTAGCATAGTAACGCCGACATTTAACCACCTTTTTGCATAATTGACTTCAACACCAAGAGGTGTAAAAAGAAGACCAAGTAAAATAAAACTAACCACTAATATTAAAATCGAAAATTTCCTATATACGTGATAGTCAATTTTGCTGCATATCCACATCAAAAAGAAACCCACTATAGAGTATGCCCCTTGTTTTTTTAGATAGGTGTATGGGGTTCCGGCATCATTAATTGAATTATAGTAACTAGCACTGAAAATCATTACTATCCCAAAGATTACCAGACAAGTTACTAATAATACTATAGCAAAATCACCTGTTTTAAGTTTTCTTGTATCTGTTATTTTTGCCATTTATTCTCCTAATCTGTGTACACAGTTTTTAAAATGATCCCCTCTTTGTTCAAAATTATCATACATATCCCAACTAGCACATGCAGGTGACAACAATACTGTGTCACCAGGCTCTGCCATCTTAAAGCCTTCCATTACACATTCATCCATATCTTTGGCAAATACATAGTCTTTGAAACCCACTTCATCTGCAGCCTCTTTAATTTTGTCTGCATCTCTGCCTAATAAAATCAACCTCTTTACAGGTCCCTTAAGTTCTTTTGCAAAAGCACTAAAGTCCTGTTCTTTTCCATCGCCTCCGGCAATTAATATTATATCTTTTTCTATAGCATGAATAGCCGTTATGGCCGCATCCACATTGGTCCCTTTTGAGTCATTATAGAACTTTACACCCTCGATTTCTCCGCAATATTCAATCCTATGTTCCACTCCACCAAACTGTTTTAAAGTTTCACCTATAATCTCTGGGGCAATCCCGGAAAAATATGAAATGGCTGCCGCCGCTAAAGCATTTTCCAAGTTGTGTTTTCCTATTATTTTTAACTCATCTACTCTGCATATATCTATATATTTTTCATCTTTGTCTCTTATTACTATTTTTTCATCATCAACAAAAGCACCAAATTTCAACTTTTCCCTTCTGCTAAAAGGTACCACAGTTGCTTTACATGCTTTTGCAAGTTTAAAACATTCTTTATCATCATAATTAATAACCAAATAGTTGTTTTCTAGTTGATTTGCATATATTTTTGCCTTTGCTTCTCCATAAGCCTTCATAGTATGATGTCTGTTTAAGTGATCTGGAGTTAAGTTTAAAATAGCTGAAACAACAGGCTTAAAATATTTAGTAGTTTCCAATTGGAAGCTGCTAGTCTCTGTAACCAGCCAGTCTTCATCTTCTGCGTCAATAGAAGCTGAGATAACCGCCACACCGATGTTTCCAACTACAAAAGTTTTTCGTTTTGCTCTTTCAAAAATCTCCCCTACTAGTGTAGTAGTCGTTGTCTTTCCATTAGTCCCTGTTATTGCCACATAATTACCACTTCCGATTCTATAGGCAATTTCCAGCTCACCAATAATCTCGGCTCCCCTGTCTTTTGCTTCAGTTACCAATGGAATTTCCGGATTAACTCCAGGGCTTAAGATAATCATATCAAATTCCCCTAAATCTGTAGGTGTATGATTAAAATAGCATCTTACGTTCTGTCCTTTTAAAAATGTAATTAATTGACTATCAACATCGCCTTCAGCTTTAGAGTCCTGTATAGATACCTTTGCGCCAAGCCTTAACATTGCTTGAGTTGCTGCAATCCCAGATCTCCCCATGCCAACTATCAATACATTCTTATCTTTCATATTTTTTAAATTATTTTCACTCATAATAATACACCCTCTTATATTTTATTAGGACTAAATATCCATTATAATGAATGCCAGCACACAACATAATAGTGATGCTAGCCAAAACATAGCTACAACTACCTGCTCCTTCATCCCTTTCATTTCAAAATGGTGATGAATTGGCGCCATTTTAAAGACCCTCTTTCCAGTTAGCTTAAATGATACAACCTGTATTATTACTGATAAAGCTTCAATTACATATACAAGTCCTGCAATAGGAAGTAAAAATTCAACCTTCATTATAATTGCAGCTCCGGCTAAAGCTCCACCTAGGGCCATAGACCCTGTATCTCCCATAAATAGTTTTGCTGGGAATTTATTAAAGAAAAGAAAACCTAGGCAAGCGCCTGCCAATGCGGCACAAAAAACTGTAGCTGAGTTATGACCAAACTCCATACCCGCAATTGCAAGAAAAACTGCAACTAAAGTAGTAACTCCTGATGCAAGCCCATCTAATCCATCAGTCAGGTTAACACTGTTTGCCATTGCTACTACAACAAATGTAATAAATGGAATATAAAAAACTCCAAAATCTATATATTTATCGATAAAAGGAACCCATACATCTGTACCATATCCAGAGAATCTAGCCATGTAAATAGCAATACCTGCAGCAAATAAAATCTGCAATAATAATTTCTGCCATGCTTTCAGCCCTAAATTGTGTTTTTTGGATACCTTTATATAATCATCTGTAAATCCTATAAAACCAAACAGTAAGGTAAATACAATCATTACTGTTGAATCCAACGTATACTCTCTGCCAACTACCGTTCCTATAATTAATGCTGCCACAATCGCAAGGCCTCCCATAGTAGGAGTTCCCGCCTTGGATAAATGAGATTTTGGTCCTTCATCCCTTATAAACTGTTTTAGCTGTTTATGCTGTAAAATCGGGATAAGGACTGCAGTTAAAACTGCTGAAGCCATAGTTGCCATAATTACTATAATAAAAATTTGTGGTAGATGCATAAAATCTTCTCCTATTCGTTTATAATTTTTTCTACTATTTTTTCCATTGTCATTCCCCTAGAACCCTTGACTAGGACCACATCCCCTTCTTTTAAGATGGTGTGCAGCTGTTCAATCAATTTTTCTTTCTCTGGAAAATGCAATACATGTTTTTCATCCATATACTTACGTCCACCTTTAGCAATAGACTCTGAGATTGGTCCTACTGCTATAATAAGGTCAATATTTATAGACGCCGCATACTGACCAACTTCAGCATGATAAAAGTCACTCTCTTTACCAAGTTCAAACATATCACCTAAAATTGCTATTTTTCTCTTTCCCGAAGTGTTTATTAAAGTATTTAAAGCAGACTTCATAGATTCAGGACAGGCATTATATGTATCATTAATGACCTTAATGCCATGATTCTCTAAAATAGTAAGTCTTTTATCTGTTAACTTTATCTTTTCTAAACCTCTCACTGCCTCGTCAATAGAAACTCCTATGTTTTGGCAAGCTGCAATTGCAAGGGCAGCATTTATGCCATTGTGAGCTCCCGGTATATTTAATCTTATTTCCCTATCTTCTCCGTTATAATTCAGATTAAATTTTATACCCTTTTCACCAAAATCGCAAATTTTTGATACTATATAATCATTTTTCTCTTCAGATCCTACAGATAATACCTTATAGTCACCAGATATCTTCTCTCTATTAAGCATATCACAATCTTCATTTATCACTAATGTATTTTCTTCAGTGAAAAAATCGGTAATTTCCATTTTAGCTTTTAAAATACCTTCCCTGCTACCTAAGTTTTCCATATGAGATATTCCCACATTAGTAATAATACCAATATCTGGTCTTACAATATCAACAAGTCTATGGATTTCATCAAAATGATCCATACCCATCTCAATTACCGCCGCTTCCATTCCTTCTTCTAGGGAAAAAACTGTTAGGGGAACTCCTATATCATTATTAAAATTTCCTACTGTAGTTCCTGTATAGTACTTTTCCTTACAAATATAGTACAGCATATCTCTAGTAGTTGTCTTACCTACGCTTCCGGTAACTGCAATCTTCTTAATATTTAAAGTGCTAATATAATATTTCGCTAATTGCTGCAATGCCTCTAAGGTGTCATCTACTAAAATTATATCTATATTAGTCTCTAAAATGTCTCTGATTTTATCTTCTTTAGATGCAACTATTGCACTTACGCCATTTTTAATAGCGCTTGGTATAAAATCGTGACCATCAAAGTTCTCTCCAATTATTGGGAAAAACAAATCTCTTTCCCCTATTGTTCTAGAATCTGTAGAAATCCCAGAAATCAAATGTTTTCTATCTCCACACAAAAGTCTCCCTTTCGTGGCTTTTTCAATTTCTTCCACAGTTAATGCTCTCATTTATTTCTCCTTGTGTTTTAACTTTAATATAATTTCTCTGTCATCAAAGTGTATTTTCTTATTTCCTATGATCTGGTAATTCTCATGGCCTTTACCTGCTATAATAATAACATCCCCCAGTATGCCATTATTTATGGCATAAATAATAGCTTCATTTCTACTAGGAATAACGACATAATTAGGATTTTGGGTCTCACTTCTATTAATTCCAATCAATATATCATCAATTATTTTTTCTGGATTTTCTTTTCTTGGATTGTCTGATGTTACTATGGTAAAATCAGCTAAATCAGCCGCCACTTTTCCCATTTCAAAACGACGGTTTCTATCTCTATTTCCTCCGCATCCGAATACACATACCAGTCTTTTAGGCTTGTATTTCTTCAAACTTAGCAAAAGATTTTTTAAGGCCATGGCATTATGAGCATAGTCAACCATTACAGTAAAATCATCTGATACTGGTACTAACTCAACCCGCCCTCTTATCTTCATCTCTCTCATGACGGATATTATGTCTTCTTCCTTTATGCAAAATTCTAAGGCAAGACATATAGCTCCTAAAGAATTATAAACGCTAAACTCTCCAGGCACGTCTACTATAATATGCATTTTTCTTTTGCCTGTCAAATCATATTCAACGCCCATTATACCCTTTTCATTAAAAAGTGCAATATTTTTGGCAGAAACATCCACATCCTTGTATATTCCAAAGGTTACAGCATCGCAATTTACGCCTTCTAGAATTCTTTCTACATATGGATCATCTCCATTAAGTATGCCTGTTTTACACTGTTTAAATAAAAGGCTCTTACATCTTAGATAATCATCAAAATCTTTATGCTCATTAGGACCTATATGATCAGGTTCAATATTAGTAAAGATCCCATAATCAAAGATAAATCCTGAAACTCTATTAAGCATTAATCCTTGCGAAGAGACCTCCATAACCACCATGTTACATCCTGCATCAACCATTTTTCTAAAATACTTTTGAACCACATATGATTCTGGTGTAGTATTTTCTGCCTCTATTTCCAAAGATCCAATTGAAATTTCAATAGTTCCAATTAAGCCTACTTTATAGCCTGCTTTTTCTAAAAGTTCTTTAATCATATATGTAGTAGTAGTTTTACCTTTTGTTCCAGTAACACCTATTGTCTTTAGTTTCTCTGCTGGATGCCCAAAATATGCAGCCGACATCTCTGCCAAAGCAATTCTACTGTTTTCCACCTTCAATACGGTAATATCTTTCGGATAATCTATGTCTTTCTCTACGATTAATGCCTTTATGCCTTTTTTTAGCCCCTCCTGAATATATTCATGTCCATCACTGTCAATTCCTTTGATGCATACTAATACATCTCCTCTTTGTGCTGTCCTTGAATCATATGATATATTTTCTATTTCTATATCAGTGTTACCATTTATCAGTGCGTAATCCACTCTTTCGAGTAAAGAACATAATTTCACCATAAATCCCCTTCTATTCCATTATTAAATTTTCTAAATTATTCTCTATATAAGTATACTGTTCCACCTTTCTTTAATTTTGTTCCTGCCTTTGGATATTGGTCAACAACCTTAAAGTCTCCATCGTTTTTCTTTTCTGGTGACACTTTATATTTTAGACCCTTCCCTGCTATTATACCTGCAGCCTGGCTGAATTCTTCATTAGTAACATTAGGTACTGTAACGTAATCGCTATTTACCTCTTTTTCTTCCTCTTGAGTATATTTAGGAGAAATCTCCATGTATCTTAAAGTATTCTCTATGATTTCTTTTGCAACTGGTGCTGCAGTAATACTGCCAAAGTGAATTCCTTTTGGGCTGTCAACTACTACTAAAACTGTTAATTTAGGATTATCCATTGGTGCCATACCAATAAATGATGAATATGTATCTGTAGTATATGCACCATTTACTACCTTATCGGCTGTTCCTGTTTTACCACCAACTTTATATCCTAAAACCTTTGCGCTTCCACCGCCACCTTTTGCAACAACATATTCCATAATTTCTCTCATGTCTTTTGCTGTGTGTGAAGACATTACTCTTCTGACTATATTGGTTTCAAACTCTTTTACCGTTTTACCACTTGAATCTTTTAATTCTTTTACTAACCTTGGCTGCATTAAAACTCCGTCGTTACCTATTGCACATACCGCTGTTGCCAGCTGAATTGGGGTTAATGCAATACCCTGACCATAACCCATTGTAGCAAGTTCTACAGGTCCGATTAAATCCTTATTTTGAACTATAGCTCTTGTTTCACCTGGATAATCGATGCCGGTTTTTTCTGTAATTCCAAACAGATCAAGATAGTCATAGTATTTATCTTTGCCAAGCCCCAAGGCTAACTGAATTTGAACTGGGTTGCAAGAGTTTCCAACAGCCTGAATCAATGTCTGAGTTCCATGAGGCACTGTACTCCAGCAATGAAGCTTTGTCCCGGCAACATCATATGTAACATTACAAGTAAACTTAGAATTTTTATTTGCAACTCCTTCCTCTATTGCTGCAGAGGTAGTTATTAACTTAAAAGTAGAACCCGGTTCATAAGTATCGCTAACAATAGGATTTCTCCACATCTGATTCAAATACTCTACCTGCTCTGCAGAGGTCATTTTATCAAAAGATTTTTGTGCGCTTTTATCAAAGGGCTCTGTAGCATTATTGGGATTAAAACCTGGGTTTGTGGCCATTGCCAAAACATCTCCAGTTTTAGGGTCCATTACTATGCACATAGTTCTTAACGCCTGAGTCTTTTTCATAGATGTCTCTATAGCTTTTTCAACATAATGCTGAATTACTTCATCGATGGTAAGAACAACATTAAGACCATCTTCTGCCTGATAATATTTTTCCACCCCATAAGATAATGTATCTCCATTAAGGTCTGTATTTTTTATCCATCTACCAGCTATGCCACTTAAGTACTGATCATACTGAAGTTCTACGCCTGTTCTTCCCGTATTATCATCTGTTACACTTCCAAGAAGTTGGGAGGCAAAAGTTCCTAGTGGATAATATCTCTTAGTGTCCTCAGAAATTTCCAAGCCTGAGATTTCTAAATCTCTTATTTTATCTGCCGTAGACTTATCTAAATACTTTCCTACTTTTACCAGTGCCTGCTTTCTGGTTATTCTTTCTTTTATAGTTTTTTTACTTGCATCTAAAATTTTAGAAAGGTCCTCAGACAGTTTTTGAATCTCATCTTCTGTATTATTCTCTCTCAATTGAGACGGTCTTACCCATAGAGTGTAGCAAGTAGCACTTGTTGCTAATTCCTTACCGTTTCTGTCCAAAATAGCCCCTCTTTTAGCCTCAATAGGTATGTCACTAGTCTGTTGATCAGTTGCAATTTCTGTATATTCTTCAGCCTTTACTATCTGTATCCATGCCATTCTAAAGCTTAAGATTATTAAAAGAATCATAAATACAAAAAAAACAAATGCTATTCTCTTTTTATTTGTTACGGTTACTTTCGCCATAAATCAATCCTCTAATCTTTAATAAAAAAACCAGACACCAAATGAAATTATTAAGTTGTCTGGCCGTCTATCAATATGAAATTATTATAAAACTATTATATTTTTTTTTACTAGTTATATGCCTGCTCTTTTATTACTGTTGCAAAATTACCCTGTGGTGCGTCTTTATCAGTAACATATATACATTCGCTAGCCGTAGGATATACCATCCCTAGTTTATTTGTTGCAATTTTTTCTATATATTTTATATTATTAGCACTCTTTATTTTAATATCCAAGGTATCTATTTCTCCTTGTAGAGTGTCATTGGCTTTTATTAGATCATTGTTTTCACATCTAAGCTGAGCAGAATATGCAGCTATTACTACCATAAAAATACACACTATTCCTGCTAATATTATAGTAAAAATAATTTTTTTCTTATCTCCTGTAATCATTTCCTACCTCTTAAATTCTACTTAACTATATCTTCTCGCACACTCTTAGTTTAGCACTTCGGGCTCTTGGATTATCTTTTAATTCATCCTCCGATGCTACTAAAGGCTTTCCTGTCACTTTTTTAATATCTGCAACTTTACCGCATACGCACACTGGAAATTCCTTTGGACATGTACACGGGTTTGCTCTCCTGTTAAAAATGTCTTTTGTAATCCTATCCTCTAAAGAATGAAATGTTATTATGCAAAGCCTACCACCAGGTGCAAGTACATCGCAAAACTCATTTACCGCTTTCTCAAGTTGTCCAAGTTCGTCATTGACTTCGATTCTTATAGCTTGAAACGTTCTTTTTGCAGGATGAGGACCATTTCTCCTAGCTGCTGCCGGAATTGCTGATTTAATAATATCTACTAGTTGATAAGTAGTGTCTATAGGACACTTTTTTCTCTTTTCTACAATAAAATTAGCAATTCTAGTAGCCCACTTCTCCTCGCCATACCTAGTAATAATACGGGTTAGTTCTCTGGCATCATATGAGTTAACAACATCCCAGGCAGTAAATGTGTCATCCTGGTTCATTCTCATATCCAGAGGGGCATCTTGCATATATGAAAATCCTCTTTCAAAATTGTCAAGCTGGAAGGAAGATACTCCTAGGTCTAAAACTGCGCCATCTATGTTTTTTATTCCTAGTGTGTCTAGAACATCCTTTATGCCTGAATAATTACTCTGAACAAATTCCTTTTTACATTTATAAGGTTTCAACCTTTCGCTAGCTGCTTTCAAAGCATCATTGTCCCTGTCAATACCAATCAAAAGTCCTTCTTCATGTAAGTTCTCACATATGCCCGATGCATGTCCACCTCCCCCTAAGGTACCATCTACATAAATTCCATCTTTTTTAATATTTAAGTTTTCCATTGTCTCATTAAAGAGTACCGACGTATGTTTAAATTCCATAAAACCACCTTTAGAAATTATATGTTGCTAAGGAATCCGCAAATTCAGAAGTATCCATCTTGTTTTCGTTGTTTGGTTTTTCCCAAACTTCCTTACTCCAAATTTCTACTTTTTTCATAGCTCCCATTGTAACTAAATCCTTATCTATTACAGCATACTCTTTAAGTTCCTGCGGAATCGTGATTCTCCCCTGCTTATCCATTTCACATTCACATGCATTAGCACAAAAATGCCTTATAAAAGCTCTAATTTTAGGATCAGACTCAGGCAACGCCTCTATCTTCTCCATCTGTTTTTCCCAATCTGTTAATGAATAAATATATAGGCATGTATCAAGCCCCTTAGTCAAAATACATCTACCGCCTAATTGATCTCTGTGTTTAGAAGGCACAATCATTCTATTCTTGGCATCTATTGAATTGTAATAGGTTCCCATAAACATAGAAATGAAGCCTCCTCTACCACTAAATTTTTATTTATCACCACTATACACCACTTCACACCACTTTTCAATACTTTTTACCTATTTGCAGTATATTTTTCACCACTTTTTTGGGTGAGCATATTTATTTTTTATCAAAATAATAATTAGCACAATATATAGTATAAAATGTTTGTAAGTACTCTAAATATGCCTGCAAACCAAGTACATTTAGATGTATATTGGCATATAATAATATGGGTTACATAGTGGGATATATTGTATTTCACTAGAAAAAAAAAGAGAGGTAATTTAAAATGTGTAATGATTCATTAGTATATTTAAGCAAGGTTTTCTCCAATGAACATGGTACTTCTTGCCCAATTCTAAAAAATATTACAACCGATTCCGCCAACTTTACTCAAAGGATAACCTTCGAAGACAACGATGATCGTAGAGATATGTGCAATTGTGGATGTGTATTCAATTGTAATTGCAATGGTTTTGAAATGAATGACAACATGACGTTTTCAATAAATAGTACACAGGTAATAATTAATGATTTTAACCTGGCAAACCCAGGCGGGTTAACAGAAAATAATGTTACAGTTAACGGTTTACCCGTAGACAATATCGATAGCTTTAATCAGAGATACATGGCAAGCACTTACGATCTTATGTCACAGATTGTAAAATGTAGCTGTATAGAGAAAGGGCTTCCTACTCCGGTTTTCTTTATGGTCACAGGAGCAGGTCCATGGCTAGTTAGGGTAACCTTTGTTATAGAAGGCACAATATATGATTGTGGAACATGTAGAAACTTTAAGCTTTGTATTTCTTCTAAAGAAAATTCTCCAATTGCAATTCCATCTCAATCAACTTTTTCAATCCCATGTATCAGCCTTCCTTGCACAACTGATGGAATCGCGCCAGTAATCAATTTCCAGTTTAATGCTGTTGGAAGCCTTCTTTCTCCTGAGTTATCCGTTGTACCGGGGGAAACATGTCAGTTAAGACTTACAACTACCCTAGTTTTAGAGCCAACAATAAATGTTGAAGTAACAAGAGAGACTTTATTTAGGACTAAAGCAGAAGAGATTATGCAGCCTTGCGATGAGCTGTCCTTATGCATGAATTGTGATAGGGATTTTGGCTGTAGAGATCCAAGAAGAGATGAATGCCCAAAATGTCATGAAGATAATAATCCCAATAAAATAATTTGCTGTCAATACAATGGCATGAACGGTATGAGCTGGTAATAACAATAGAGCTGCGTTTAAAACGCAGCTCTATCTTTATTACCATTTGCTATTATATTTATTTTTTCTATTACTAAATATTGGTTGTTCTTTATATTTTCGCTTATACCGTTTCCTTGAATACCCCCTACTTCTCCTAATTATTCCTACAATTAAGAATACAATAAAGACTACTACAGCAATAAATAAAATCCCGACGCCCAGTACAATCCAAAAAATCTTGTTTGGATTTCTTAGTATGTCTAAAATCCTAGTACTATCACTTAGGATTTTTCTGCCTTGAAGCTGGGAATATTCTGCAGGGACCCTGTCCTTTGGAAAAGAATCTATGTATTTAGTCAAGGACCACCATTCCTTTAATTCTTTTCCATTCCTCTTTTTAACAATATGTTTTTCAAAATCATCTATAGGGTTTCCTTCTTTATCCTTAGGAGATATTTTTAGTAACCCAAACGACTGTTTTTCCACAGTCCCTAACATTTGGCAAGAGTATAGATCACCAACAACCCTGTAAAGCTTTTTATTTTGGATTTCCTCAGTCTTTCCATTTCCTAAATCAAGGCTCACACCTGTAACCCTGTTTAGAAATAGTCTATGAGGATTATACCAGTATTTTAACCCTGAAATATAAAGCCTAGCCGGCTCCATAATTTCGGAAACTGAAATATCAACCTCAGCCATGGTCTTAAGCTCAGCACCTGTTAGATATATGCTAACTAACGGATATCCAGCCATACCGTTTGGACCGATTCCCAAAGACAATGCATTAAAAGCATCTGCCACTGTGATTGGTCCTTTTTTAAATGAACCTCTTACTACCCCAGAAGGTACCACTGCCACATCAACTTTTTCGTATGTTTTTCCTTCTGCTACCTTTACTCCATAGATAAATGAATCAGCAATAAGGTTCCCCAGAGTATCCTCTCCTTGTTTATCACCAAAGTCATCTATATCTGTAAAATTCAATCTATTGTATGCTAATATAGAATCAATGGAATATCCATAATTAGAGAAATACCTTTTATCCACCAGTTCTCTAAATTCTAATATTTTATCTAATGTCTCTTCATCCTCAATTACATCCTTATCTAGGGATATCAATTTATAGTCTTTTAATTTGTATCCATTTTTTCCTTTAGTAAATGTTACATAACCTAAGTTATCTGTGTACTGACCAACAGACCCTATTACCGTATTATTAATTACTATAGGTTTACTTAACTCAGTATGACTATGTCCACTTAATATAAAGTCAATTCCTTCAACTTCTTTTGCCAGTATTTCATCTTCTGATTTTTCCGGATCATTTTCATTGGTACCACTATGGGATAAACATACAATAAAGTCTACATCTTCTTTTGCTTTTATTTTCTTTACAACCTTATCAGCAGTTTTTACCGGATCTAAAAATTTCAAACCACTTTCCGGAGCATAACTATCTGCTTCCTTTCCCATAATGCCAAAAGCTGCTACTTTTATGCCGCCTTTATTTATTATGGTATAGTCTTTATATCCGTATTCTTCTAGTGCCTTTTTTAATTCCCCGGCGTCTTTCTTTAACTTTTTATCATTAAGTGTCCCTTCCCAATCTATATTTGAAATAACTATCTGGGGAAGGTGTTCACTGGATTTTATGGCTGACTTTAACATTCTTGTAAGTCCTTTTGTTCTATGGTCATACTCATGATTACCTATTGTAGTAGCATCAAAACCCAACAAACCCAGCATTCTAAGCTCCGTTGCAGTACTTTTATATATAGTTTGATAAGGTGTCCCCATAGAGAAATCTCCCCCGTCAAAAACAAAGATATTAGGATTTTGTTCTTTAAAATCTTTTAAAATAGTCGCCATCTTCGCCAGTCCGCCCGTTCCATCTTTAGATTCCAGGTGAGAATGTATATCATGGGAAAAAGCTATAGATATTTCATTTTTAGTATTTCCTTTTGCCCCAAAGCTAATTGCTGGCACACACATTGAAATAAACAATACCAATGATAATGCAACAGGAAATATTCTTTTCATTATACTTCTTCCTCCTTTGGCTTTATAATAGTAAACCTCCAGCTGCAATGACAAGTTTCATCTGTTATCACAGGATAGCAACTGATAGCTTCACATTGAAATCTATGGTCAATAGTTTTAGCGAAAACCCCATATTCAATTTCGCCTACTCTTTTACATGGATGAAATTCCATACCCTTTTTTTCTCTAGCATGTTGCACTCTGCACTCTAGTATCCTATAGATAAGAGTATTTTCATCTACTATTATTACCTCGTCCTTTGAAAAATTAGAATAAAATCTTAATTTTAAAGCTTTTGCAAGCCCTTCTACGCCACTGTTTTCAGGCAAATTCAAAAAACTCTTAATTTTATTACCTTCAATTTTAGAAAAATTATTCCAAACTGCACAGTCATGGTCCATAGCATCATCCATACCATACTTTTTCTCAACTGATTGAAACCATAGTCCATCCATAGCTAACCAGTTTTTAGAATATATTTCTATTAAGTCTATTAACTGTTCCTTAGTAAATTCCTTTAAAAATTCGTTCTTCATAAATCTTACCTCATTTATATATTCACAATAATTTTAACATATGTAATTGTTTCTTGCAATGTAGATTAAACCTCTAGTTTTTTCAGCATTCGACTAGAATAAAAGGAATTAAAAAAACCCTCTAAAAAAGAGGGTCCTTTCATTTTTCTACATTATCGGCTAATAGTTGCAAGAAAGTTTTTTAATCTGTCTGTTTTAGGGTTATTGAATATCTGGTCCGGTGTACCTTCCTCAACAATTTTGCCATGGTCCATAAAAATAACGCGATCTGCCACATCCCTTGCAAAAGACATTTCGTGAGTTACAATTATCATGGACATGTGTTTAAGTGCCAGTTTTCTCATTACACTTAAAACTTCTCCTGTGATCTCAGGGTCAAGAGCAGATGTAGGTTCATCAAAAAGCATAACATCAGGAGACATTGCAAGTGCTCTTGCAATAGCAATTCTTTGCTTTTGCCCACCTGAAATTTGTCCAGGGTAAACATCTGCTTTAGCTTCCAGGCCAACCATTTCAAGTAATTCCATAGCTTTTTTCTTGGTTTCCTGCCTGTTTTTATTTAGTACCTTAATTGGTGCATACATAATATTTTCTATACATGTCATGTGAGGGAACAGATTGAAATGTTGAAACACCATTCCTGTGGTACCGTTAACTTTTATTTCGCCTGAGGTTGCAGTCTCAAGACCATTTATAGTACGTAGCAGTGTACTTTTCCCTGATCCAGAAGGCCCTATAATGGCAACAATTTCTCCTTTTGCCATAGAAAAATCCACTCCGTCAACTGCTGTTAATGACTTGAATTCTTTAACAATATTTTTCATTTCAACAATTTTTTCCATGATTTAGACCTCCCCCTCTTTATATTTTGAATATTTTTTCTCAATAGCATTTTCAACTAGAGTCAATACAAAGGTAAGAGCTAAATAAAATACAGCTGCAACGAAATAAGCAGTCAATACTCCATCTCTATTTACAGCACCTTTACTTGCTTGTAATAATTCCATTACACCAATAGATGAGATCAGCGCAGTATCCTTGATCAATACAATTGCTTCGTTTCCTATTGCAGGCAGCACGACTCTCACAGTCTGCGGTAATACAATCCCCAGAAAAGTCTGTTTCTTCGATAATCCAAGTGCGTGGGCCGCTTCATATTGTCCTTTGTCTATACTATTAATACCGCCCCTATATATTTCCGCAAAGTAGGCTGCGTAATTTAAAACAAAAGTAATTACGCTTGCTGTAAAGGGAGAAAATTTTATACCAAAGGCAATGGCAAGCCCAAAATAAAAGAAGAACAATTGTAGTAACAAAGGTGTTCCTCTGAATATAAATATGTATAACTTACATAAGAATTTTATTGGCCAAAATCTAACATTACTACCTAGGGCAAAAGGCAGTCCCAAAGGAAGAGACAGTAGAAGTGTTCCTAAAAACACTAATACTGTCAACTCAAGTCCTTGTAATAGATTTGGCATTATTGAAATAATGTAATCCATTAATTATTTACCTCTCTATTTATCGTAACCTTTTAAAATAACAATATTTTTTCCAAACCACTTGTTGCTGATTTCTTCTGCTTTTCCATTGTCAATGTTAGCCTTAATAGCTTCATTTATTTTTTCGGCCACATCTGTATCAGCTTTTCTACAAGCAATTGCATAAAAATCATCGCCAAAGTTAAAGTCACATGTTGTCATCTTTTCATCAGCCTTTAGATTTGCATTCTTATACTCTCCTAAAACCTGATCTACAACTATTGCATCAACTCTACCTGATTTCATATCTAAAATTGCTTCATCAAAAGTAGGATACTCAGTTACATTATCACTATATTCATCCCATAATTTTGACTGTTGCATAACCTTTAATGCTGAAGAATCAATTTGGGTACCAATTTTATAATTTTTAAGCTCTTTTTCAGATTTAATATTTATTTTCTTATCAATAGTCATAATAATATTACAGTTATTTAAATACATATCTGTTAAAGCAAAAGCCTCTTTTCTTTCGTCTGTTACAGAAAGGCCATTCCAGATACAATCAATATTCTTTGATTTTAATTCCATTTCCTTCGCATCCCAGTTAATTGGCTGGAATTCAACCTTTAGGCCTAATTCCTCAGCTACCGCTGTTGCAAGGTCAATATCAAAACCCACTAACTTGCCATCATTATCTCTAAATCCCATGGGTGCAAATGTATCGTCAAGACCTACCACTAAAGTTCCCTTACCCTCTATGTAGTCCCAGCCTGAAAGCTCTGCATCAGACTCTTCTTCCTTGTCACCACATGAAACCATTGTAAAAATACCAAGGACCATGACTAAAATAGCTAAAACACTTACGATTTTTTTTAAATTCTTTTTCATTTCTCTGCTCTCCTCGTCTAAATTAATTTCTATCTTTAAATTTTATCGCTTTAATAAGTTAAAGCACTAATGCAATGAACACATCATACCTCGAATATCCATTTTTGTCAACACTATTTTTAGATTTTTTTTATTTTGCCTAAGGATTGGCAGGTATAATATATTAGATGTTGAAAAGGATATTATATGAAAAGAAAAGTAAAGATTTAATTAAAAAGGAGCAGACAAAATGATATCTAACCTCTTCACTATTATTGCCATTGCAACAACTCCATATTTAACATTAAACATTCTTACAAGTCATAAAAACATGATTAATGGGATGTTATTTTCTTTGTTCCTTTTATTTCAAGGTCAAATCCTTCCTACCACCATTATATTCGCAATACTTCTTATCATTTTTTTTTGGAGTAAAAGCCATGAAACGGAATTAAACAATACTTATGACATTAACGCAAACCAGCATTACAGATATATAGCAATAGTTTTAAGAAGGTCATCATATCCCATGGTCTTGATTTTTATTATATCTATGACTGCTTTTTTTGCATTTGGTAACATCTATTTAAGTTCAGATATCTTTCAGTTAAATTTTCTAATTTTAACTCTTTCATATATTATATCTCCCTTTTTAGTAGGTATACTGTGCGACAAAATAAACCCATTCAACGTTGCCATAGCTTGTGCTTTTTTGTCAGAGGTTGCTCTTTTTTTAGCAATAAAAAGCCCTTCAAACAGTATTATTATTTCTATTAATTCTGTACTACTTGGATCTTGTATTAGTCCTATTACAATACTAATTCCTGCAATTACTTCCAGTTTTTATGGAAGCATAAACTTCAAAAAAATATATCCAAGGATTTTTCCATTTTTTATTATATCATATTATATTTTTGCAAAAATGTATAATGACATTTCATCTGAATATGAAACTGTAAGTTCAATACTAATAATGCTTCTGGTTTTTTTTGTCTCAGCAGGGTGTTTCATCTTTATAGGGTTTAGAAGCAGGTTTGTGTTATTGCCTAAAAATTAAATTATTTATAAATTTTATAAAAAATCAAACGCAGCAAGGTTTATTATGATAGAATATAAAACATAATAAAATATCTAGGAGGCATGTTGATATGGCTGGGTTTGTTGAATTTAATAATGTAAAAAAAGTATACCACATGGGTGAAGTTTCTATTGAAGCGCTTCGCGATGCAACCTTCGAAATAGAAAAAGGAGAAATCTGTGTAATTGTTGGAGCCTCTGGTGCAGGAAAAACCACTCTGCTTAATATTTTAGGTGGTATGGATACACTGACAGCAGGAAGCGTATTCCTTGATGGAAAAGAAATATCGAAATTTAACCAAAAACAACTTACAACATACAGAAGATACGATATAGGTTTTGTCTTTCAATTTTATAATCTTGTTCAGAACCTTACTGCTTTAGAAAATGTTTCACTTGCAACACAAATATGCAAAGAACCTCTCGATGCAGAAGAAGTCTTAAAAGAAGTTGGACTTGAACATAGAATGAATAACTTTCCAGCCCAGCTTTCCGGTGGAGAACAACAACGTGTTGCTATTGCCAGAGCACTTGCTAAAAATCCAAAGCTTCTATTATGTGATGAACCAACAGGAGCATTAGACTATAATACAGGAAAGGCCATTCTAAAGTTACTTCAAGATACCGCCCGAAAAAACAATATGACAGTTGTAATTATAACTCATAATCAGGCAATCACAGCCATGGCAGATAGAGTTATAAAAGTAAAAAACGGAACCGTCTATTCCGTAAAGAAGAATAGTAGCATTATCCCTGTAGAAAATATTGAATGGTAAAAGGTGTGATTTTATGTTGCAAAGAACTACTATAAGAGAAATAAAAAACAGTTTAGGCAGGTACATTGCAATTTTAGCTATAATAGCCTTGGGCGTAGGTTTTTTCTCAGGCCTTAAAGTAACTAAAACTGCTATGATAGACACTGCTGACGACTACATATCTAAATCAAATCTTTTTGATTATAAACTTATTTCAACCTTAGGATTCGACTCTGAAGCTGTAAACTCATTTAAACACCTTGATGGTGTAAAAGATGTTATTGGATCAAACAGTATAGACGTTCTTTATACTTCTAAAGAAGGTACGGAAGATGTAATTAGAATTCACTCAATTACAGAAAATATCAACAGACTTCAACTTAGTGATGGTCGCTTTCCTAAAGAAAATAATGAGTGCGTCGTTGACAGTAGACTCTTTAATAAGGATGATTTAAACACCTATATTTCCTTCTCAGATAAGAATCAATCTGATACCCTAGATGATTTTAAGTACAAGGAATATAAGATAGTTGGAATATGCCAGTCTCCGTACTACTTGAATTTTGAAAGAGGTTCATCAACTTTAGGTAATGGCTCAGTTCTAGGTTTTGCATATATAAATCAAGCCGGATTTAAAACCAATTATTTTTCAGAAATATTTCTTACCATATCTGATGGAGGAACCATTTACTCTGATTCCTATAAAAAGAATGTATCTAGGATGAAAGATCCCATAACAGAAAAATTAGATTCTATAAGTGCAGATAGATATAACACCATTTTAGATGAAGCTAATGATGAACTAAAAAAAGGTCAGAAAAAATACGATGACAATTACAATAAATATCTTAATGAAAAACGTAAGGTATTAGATGAACTAGCAAAAAATAAAGACTCCTTAGATGCCGGCGAAAGAAAGATTAACAGCAACCTTGCACTACTAGAAAAAAATGAAAAAGAACTTTTGATTAAAGAAAAAGAAATAGATGCAGCTTTTAAAAAATTAAATAAAGAAAAAGAAACTTTTGCAAATAATAAACCTTACATGACAGAGGAACAAATTGCAGAAGCTATTGCCACCTTTGATGCAACAGAAAAGAAACTTGTTTCTTCTAGAACTCAGGTGGAATCAGCCGTATCAAAAATCTCTAAAAGCCGCGAAAGATTATTAGATAGTAAGAGGGAGCTTGCTGCCAATAAAGAGAAATATTACATAGCTAAAAACCAGGCCACTAAAAAGCTTTCTGACGCCAAAGTTAAACTTGATAATGCAAAATCTGATCTACAAGAGGCCAAGAAAGATATTGCAAAGATCCATAAACCTAAAAATTATGCTCTTAATCGTGAATCTAACATTGGCTATGCTTGTTTTGAAAGTGACTCTAATATCGTAAATGGAATCGCAAAAGTATTCCCAATTTTCTTCTTCCTTATCGCTGCTCTTGTTTGCATGACTACCATGACTAGAATGGTTGATGAGCAAAGAACACAAATTGGTATTTTAAAAGCTTTAGGCTACAGCAATGGAGCAATTATGGGCAAATACTTGTTCTATTCCGGTAGTGCTGCTTTGCTTGGTACTGTCATCGGCTTTTTAGGAGGTTGCTACATCTTCCCTCTTGTTATTTGGAATGCTTACGGGATGATGTATGATTTCAGCGGTCAAATCAATTTTATTTTTGACTGGCCTCTTGCAATTGTTTCCCTTATTGTAGCCCTAATTTGTTCAATTGGAGCGACATTCTTCTCTTGCTATGAAGAATTAAAAATAGTTGCTGCTGAACTAATTAGACCTAAGGCACCTAAAAACGGAAAAAGAATTGCTCTTGAGTATATAACCCCAATTTGGAAAAAAATTAGTTTTTTATATAAGGTTACTCTAAGAAATATATTCAGATATAAAAAGCGTTTCTTCATGATGGTATTAGGTATAAGTGGTTGTACAGCTCTCCTGCTAACTGGTCTTGGAGTTAGGGATTCAATAAAAAACGTTGTAGATTTTCAATATGATGAGATCCAAGTTTATGATTATAGTGTTATTTTTGATGGCCACCAGGATAAAGAAGAACAGTCAAAATTCATAAAAGAAGCAGCTCCTCACATTGAAAGTGCCAAGTTCCTCCATGTAGGTTCTGCTGACCTTGTAACAAAAAAGAATACTAAATCAATAAGCCTTGTTGTGGATGAAGGTGATAAATTTAGAGATTTTGTAGACCTGCATAATAATAATAAAAACCTATCTTACCCTAAAGATGGAGAGGTTATCATATGCGAAAAGCTTGCTAATCAATTTGATATTTCGGAAGGTGATATTGTTACTATAAGAGATGATAATATGAATTCTCTAAAAGCAAAGGTCAGTGGCATTTGCGAAAACTATGTATACAACTTTGTCTATACAACTCCTTCAACTTGTGAATCACAATGGGGGTATAAGCCTGAAATTAATTCTGCCTACATAAACGCAAAAAATAATAGCAAGGAAGAAGTTCTTGATTCTTCTTCAAAAATAATGGAAATTGAAAATGTCATGGGAACATCGGTAAATTATCAGCTTCGTGATAGAGTTTCAAAGATGATGAAGAGCTTAGACTATGTTATTCTCTTAGTAATTTTATCTGCAGGGGCACTAGCATTTATCGTCCTTTATAACCTTACAAATATTAATATTACCGAGCGCATACGTGAAATTGCTACAATAAAGGTCCTTGGGTTCTATCCTAAAGAAACCTCTGCTTATGTCTTTAGAGAAAACCTGTTTCTAACGGGAATAAGCTCTGTAGTGGGCCTAGTCCTTGGCAAAATTTTACACGCCTTTGTTATAACTCAAATTCAGGTAGACATGTTATCCTTTGATATAAGAATAACCCCACTAAGCTATGTAGCATCAGTAATTTTAACCTTTGTATTTGCAATAATCGTAAATATTGCTATGTACTATAAACTTGATAAAATCAGCATGACCGAATCACTAAAATCAATAGAATAAAATAAAGGTGCTTTCTTAGATTAGAAAGCACCTTTTCTATAAAGTATTAAGGCCAGAACTAAGGCTAATGTCTCAGAAACACCCATGGATAGCCAAATCCCTACTTCACCAAACAGTAAAGTCATTATTGCTAAAGAAATTATTACCAGTATTAAGCCTCGGCTCATTGAAACCGTTATAGCATATTTAGGTTTTTCTAAGGCTGTAAAATATCCGGCCAGAATAACCACTACACCCAAAGGTAGAAATGAGAACGAAAATAATTTAAATGCACTTACTGCATCTGTAAAAAGCACCATATCTTTACTCTTATCAATAAATGCAGCTACTACTGGATCTGGATATAAAACGCCCATAACAAAAGCTACAATAGAACAAATTATAGCACATTTTAATGCTATATTTAACAGATACTTATGTGTACCTTTTTCTCCTTTTCCATAATAATAACTTACCAGAGGTTGCATTCCCTGGTTAAGCCCCATCATAGTCATGAGGATCAACTGTGAAACATATGCAATTACTGTATAAATTACTACCCCATTATCTCCTACTACCCTTATTAGCGTATTATTAAAGAGGAAAATAACAATACCTACAGAAAACTCCGTCATAGCATCTGAAGCTCCTAGCTTCATCATTTTTTTTATAGAAGAAAACTTGTATTTTATTTTTATGAAAGACAAATTAGATCTTTTTGATAAGAAATGTATCATAAAAACGGTAAAAGTAGTAATTTGAGAAATACCCGTAGCAACTGCAGCCCCTATTATTCCCCATTTAAAAACTATAACAAAAAGATAGTCTAATATAACATTACAGAGACAACCTACAGTTGTAGTCTTAATGGCAAGACTAGGGAAGCCATCAGCCTTTACTAAAACCTCTAAATTATATGAGGTCATAAAGAATACATCAAAGATTACAATAGTTCTCAGGTAATCCATTACATACTTCCTCGTTGCATCTGTAGCCCCAAGCAAATCAGCAAGATTTCCTACGTTTAACTGTACCATAATTGTTATAAATAAGCCTATAGAAAAAACGGTTATTACACTAGTAGTAAATATTTCATTTGCCTTTTCTTTTTTCTCCTGCCCCATATAAACCGAAACCAAGGTACTGGCACCAACTGCAAGTAACAGCCCCACTGCAAAAGTAAAGTTAATAAAAGGCATTACTATATTTACTGCTGCCAAGGCTGTTGTACTAACACCCCTGGCAACGAACATTCCGTCTACCATAGTATAAATTGTGTAAACCCACATAGACGCAATGGATGGTACAATATAATGCATAAATTTTTTTCTAATTTGTGTCTGTTGAATTTTAGTCATATCTAACAACTCCTGACTTGATATCTTTCTAAATTATATGTTGTAATAAGTATAAACCTTGGTATAATACTAAGGTAAAGGGGGATTTTTAAAAAAATGAAAAAATATTATAAAATAGGAGAGATTTCCAGGCTATATGGAATCGGCACAGACTCATTAAGATATTATGAGGAAATCGGCATTTTAAAGCCCAAAAGAGACACTAACGGATATCGAATGTACAGCATCAAAGATATAAGAACATTAAATGTCTTGCGTGAACTTCGCTCTATCGGTTTTCCCATGAATGATATAAAAACACATTTAGAAAACTACAACCTGAAGAAAACACTCTCTCTTTTTGATAAGGAAATACATTTAGTAAAAGAAAAAATCACACAGCTTGAAGAACTGGAGTCCCAGTTGGAAAGCCGAGTCAAAGCCCTAAAATACCATATGTCCAGGCAATTCAATTATTCCCAATACGAAATTAAAGACTTTCCTGGTAGAAAGGTAATGCAACTTAACGAAAACGTCTACCGAGATGAAGACGTTGACTTTTTACTAAAAAAATTACAGACCAAGACAGAAAATAAACTACCTTTGATTGGTAATGGATATGTTGGTGCCACTGCACCATTAGATTATATTCTTGCAGGAAATTATGGGCACTACAATTCTGTTTTTTATCTATTGCCTATGGATTCTACCGAGTACGATTATATTCTTCCAGCCGGCAAATATATAACTGTCGCAGTTAAAGGCAGCTATTCTAATATCAGCAGTCATTTTCAGCAGTTAATATCCAGGGCAAAAGAAGAAGGCCACACGATTAAAGGTGACCCTATTGAAATATATATTATCGATAATCATGACACCATCGATGAAAGCGAATACGTTACAGAACTTCAGATGCTAATAGAAAATGCATAAAACATAAACATTTCTATATGTCATATTTTTGTTTTCTCCGCATTAGCTTGGCTTGGGTAATCCCTAAAGCTTCAGCAGCTTTTCTTGTGGTGCCCTCTTTTGAAAGGGCGTACTGGATAAGCTTTTTTTCTTGCTCCTCAATAACAGCATCAAAATTAATTATTCCATCTCGCCTAAACTTCCCCTTAACATCTAGAATATTTGCATCATAAACATTTTCATTTAGTATCATATTCACATCATATCTATCAATTAAATTTTCTTTTGTATTTATTACCATTCTATGAATCGTGTTCTCTAGTTCTCTTACATTCCCTGGCCAATCATAAGTCTGAAGTATCCCTATTGCTTCTTCACTTATTTCCTTATTAACACCATATCTTTTGTTATATTTTTTTAGAAATTCTTTAGATAGACAAAGAATATCCTCTTTTCTATTTCGAAGGGCCGGTACATTTATTGTACAAATGTTAAGTCTATAATATAAGTCTTCTCGAAACTTACCCTCTTCAACTAAATTTTTAAGAGAAACATTATTTGCACAAATAACTCTGACATTAACACTAAGCTGAACAGTTCCACCTACCCTGTAAAATTGATTTTCTTGTAGAACCCTAAGCAGCTTTGACTGCATGTTTAAAGATAAAGACCCTATTTCATCTAAAAAGAGTATTCCATTATTGGCAAGTTCGAAATACCCCTTTTTACCTTTAGATTGAGCACCGGTAAAGGCACCTCCTTCATATCCAAAAAATTCAGACTCACCTAAGTTTTCCTGTATGGTTGCGCAATTGACTTTAATGCAAGGTTTATCGTTCCTAGAGCTATTCTTATGTATTAGCTGTAAAACTTTTTCCTTTCCTACTCCCGTTTCCCCCTGTATTATAACATTGCAATCGTATTTTGAAATGTTTAATACATTTTCTATCATTTCTTCTGTGACTGGACTAGAGTATATAAAGTCGTCAATCTGGCTTGCCTTATATAAAGAAAGCATCTTAGCTGTCCTCTGGCTAATCTCCTTATAGGCAGAGTTTTTAAGGTATAACTGACTAACCTTGTCTAATTGATTCTTGGTTGCTTTTATAATTGTAGCCGTAAACCCATCATACCCCTCAAAATATTGATCTAGTGCAAAAGCGAATACTTGCTTTCTCATGCTTTCTGCAATTAGAATTGCTGTTGCATAGCCGTTTGTCATACTAGTAAAATATATAGTTCCATTATTTTTACATAAGAAAACACTAATGGTCTCTGTACCCAACTTGTTTTCACAGTTTATTACAAGATCCATCTTGCTCACATAATTATTAAATCTCGAATAAATTTCCGATGGATTTCTTACGTCCATAAATTCAACTTTATCTGCATAATTACATAGAATCTTAGAAACATCTTTTTCTGGTAAATTACCATAACTGTCATAGTCAAGTATAATTAAAATGTCACAATCTTTTCCTACAGATTTGCGAACTACACCTCCATATAACATAGAAGAGATAATATCTTTGCCGATAATTGTAACCCTTTTAGCATCTTTAGCAACCTTTGAAATATTAAAAAGTGACCCAGCTTCCTCTAAAGCTGCCATAGTATACTTAATGTCCGAATCAATAACATCTTTATATGCTGTAGTATCTAAAAAAACAATTGCATACCCAGCTACTTCAATCTGTCCATAATTATAATCTACGGATTTAATCTCCTCAATATACATTGGAATTGCAGTTATAGTAACAAGACACATAAACTCATCGTCTACATTATAATTATGCTGCTTGCTGTATTCAGGTCCAATTTCTTCAAACCTTCCATAAAGCATACCTCCGCTGTTTGTAAAAGGATTATGTAACTTCCCTCTTCGGTTTACTATATCTATTATACGTTCCTTAATTTTAGTCTCATCAAACTCACACTGACTGCATATCTGCTGAAAACTATTTCGCTCAAGATGTATTCTTTCTAGCTTCACCCTAGCCTCATTTTGTCTAATACTCTTACTATTATCGAGTTTCCATGCAGTAACAGGCACCGCTCCCTTTGGCTCAAGAACCCTATTAATTCCAAAAGTGTTTTTCATTGTGAGACCCCCTTATTATTTCAACTTATTCATTCATTACTTCAGGATAGATCTTTTTTATGTCAAGCTGTTCCTTAATATAAGCCCTAAAAATAGCATATGCGACAGAACAAAGAGGAATAAATATCAACATTCCCATTACTCCCATAAGTTTACCACCCAGAGTAACAGCCACAAGCACCCAAATCGAAGGAAGCCCAACAGAATTTCCAACAACATGAGGATAAATCAAATTCCCTTCTATTTGTTGTAATACAAGGAACATTATAATAAACATAAAAGCTTTCCAAGGATTAATAATAAGAATTAAAAGTGCTCCAACAAAACATCCTATAAAAGCACCTACGATTGGTATTAAAGCCGAAATAGCAATAAGGACACTTATCAAAAGCGCATAAGGCATTTTAAACACCGTCATACTGATAAAGAATAAAGTGCCAAGTATTACTGCTTCTAAGCACTGGCCTGATAGGAATTTTGAAAAAGTAGTATTTGCAAGGGATAATATATACAAAATCCTTTCAGCAATTCTTTTAGGCAAAATAGCAAACAAAACCTGTTTCCCTTGAAATCCTAACTTTTCCTTCTGCATTAGAAGATAGATAGAAAATACAAATCCTATTAAGAAAGTTGCAACACCATTGACAATCCCACTAACAGCCCCTACTCCAGAATCAATTAGGCTAGACGCTCCACTCTGCAAAACAGCTGCTGCTTTTTTTGCTAAATCATCCCAATCTATATTTATATGGTCAGTATACACCTGTATTGAAGACAGATAATGTAGTTTTGACTCTATAAATTTCTGTGCTGTATCCAACGCAAAAGGTATCTGCTTTGCAATCATTTGCATAGTGTTTGCAAGCTCAGGAATAATGATATACATGGCAATACTGATTATACCAGTCACTAATATTAAAGTAATGATATATGATAAAGGCCTCTTTAATTTTCCTATGCCCTGTACTCTTCCAAATATGCAGTTTTCCAGTCTATGCATGGGTACATTTATGATGAATGCAATAGTTGCCCCAAGAACAAATGGGGAAATGAGACTCATAAATGAACCCATAACGCCTCCTACCACATTTAAATGTTGCAAACACCAATGAAAAAATATTCCCCCAAATAAAATTCCAATTATGATTTTTATATTTTTCTTATTAAAATCCATTAGCAAATCTCCAATCTCATAATCTAAAATATGTTTTATTATATTACATAATCCACCTTTTTACAAATAAAACAGGAAAGACTTATCCTTCCTGTTTTCATACTTACTTATATGATTTTGTACCCTGCCTCTTCTATTACAGCCTTAAACTCCTCCATAGGAATTTCCTTTTCACATGTGACAACAGCCTTTCCTTCCTCTAGTATAACCTGTGCTGAAACCCCTTGGATTTTGTTTAGAGCCTCTTCAACATGCTTCTTGCAATGTTGGCACATCATACCCTGGATATTTAGTTCATACTTCATTTCTCTTTTCTCCTCCAATTTTTCTATTAATCTATCAGTTTTAAACCTCTTCAATCTAAGAGCATTTAACACTACGCATACACTAGACAAACTCATGGCCGCTGCACCAAACATTGGACTAAGCCTAAGCCCAAAGCTTGGGAATAATAACCCTGCAGCCAAAGGTATTCCTAGAGAATTGTAGAAAAATGCCCAGAAAAGATTTTCTTTTATATTCCTAATTACAGCCTTGCTAAGCCTTACTGTAGTTACTGCATCAAGTAAATCATTTCTCATCAAAACTGCATCGGCACTTTCAATTGCAACATCTGTTCCTGCTCCTATAGCTATACCAACATCAGCCTTTGCAAGGGCAGGTCCATCATTAACCCCATCTCCAATCATTGCAACTTTATGTCCTTGGCCTTGTAACACTGCAACATGCTTTTCTTTATCAGCAGGCATAACCTCAGCAATAACCTTTGGAATTCCCAATTTCTTTCGTATTGCCTCTGCAGTCCTCTTATTATCTCCTGTAAGCATTACAACATCTATATTCAAAGCTTTAAATTTTTCAATTGCTTCCCGGCTAGTCTCCTTTTCCATATCAGCCACAGCAATAATACCTATGATTTCTTTCTCCTTTGCAAAAATCAATGGAGTTTTTCCCATGTCTGCAAGCTGATTAAGATATGGTTCCAGGTTTTCAAAATATATTTCTTCGTCTTCCATAAGGTATTTATTACCTGCAAAATATATTGTATCGTTAATACTCCCTTTAATGCCTCTGCCGAAAATAGCCTGGAAGTCTTTTATTTCTTCACTTGCAATGCCTCGTTTGTCAGCATAATCAACAATTGCTTCTGCCAAAGGATGCTCGCTAGCCGTCTCAAGACTCTTTGCAATAGCTAATAGTCCTTCTTCTTCTATACCGTAAGTTTGAATATCAGTTACAATAGGCTTCCCCTCTGTTATTGTTCCCGTCTTATCCAATACTACAGTGTCAATACTATGAGCGATTTCCAAAGCTTCCCCCGATTTAATTAAAATTCCGTTTTCAGCTCCTTTTCCTGTACCCACCATTATTGCAACAGGTGTAGCCAGCCCTAAAGCGCAAGGACAAGATATTACTAGCACCGAAATCATAGTAGAAAGAGCAAATTCAAAAGTTGCGCCAAAAGCAAGCCATACTATTGCTGATATTATGGAAATCACAATTACAACCGGTACAAAAATACCTGCAATCTTATCCGCCATTTTTGCAATTGGTGCCTTACTTCCACTTGCCTCATCTACAAGCTTAATTATCTGATTTATAGTGCTGTCTCCACCGACTTTTTCCGCCGTTACCTTAATAAAACCCGATTTATTAATAGTAGCAGAAATAACCTTGTCACCTATTTGTTTCTCTACAGGCATACTTTCACCAGTAATAGAAGATTCATCAATACTGGTACTCCCTTTTATAATTTCACCATCTGCACCTATAGATTCTCCCGGACGTATTAATAAAATATCACCTACTTTTAGTTCGTCTGTACTTATTGTTATTTCTTCACCATCTTTTTCTATTGTAACTGTCTTTGGCGCCAGATTCAGAAGCTTTTCAATAGCTTCACCAGTTTTACCCTTGGATTTAGTCTCTAGATATTTCCCAAGGGTTATCAAAGTAAGGATCATTGCCGCCGACTCAAAATATATGTCCATCATATATTTATCCACGATTTCCATATTTCCAGTTCCCAATCCATAGCCAATTCTAAATATAGCAAATATTCCATAAGCAGTAGCTGCTGTAGCACCTAAAGCAATAAGACTATCCATATTAGGGCTTCTCAACCACAAATTTTTAAACCCTACCAGAAAATACTTTCTGTTCAAAAAAATTATTGGGATCAACAGCAAAAACTGTGAGAATCCTAGGGTTATTCCATTCTCATGCCCAATTTGGACAAACATATGTCCCATTGATATAAACATAAGTGGAATTAAAAAGACAAAGGACCATATCAGTCTTTTCTTCATTTCATTTATTTCGTCTGCAGCAACATCCCTTGCTTTTGTTACCTCTTTCGGCTCCCCTTTTAAGCCTTCAGTCCCCCCGTAAAGAAAAGCTTTGTAACCAGCTTTTCTTACTGCATCAGTTATATCTATGCCACTAATTTTGTTTTCATCATATTCGACCTGCATGGTATTAGTAAGAAGGTTTACACTTACATTGCTAATGCCTTCTAATTTTTCTACAGTTTTCTCAACTCTAGTTGAGCAAGCTGAACAAGTCATTCCCCTAACATCATATTTTTCTTTTTTCATTTTTAAAGTCCCCTTTATCGCATCATTTTTTTTAATGTCTCACAAAGTTCTTCTACTACTTCTTCATTACCATTTTTTATATCATCTACTACGCAAGTTTTAATATGTGCAGCTAGTAAAACTTTATTAAATGAATTTAATGCAGAATTAACAGCACTAACCTGCGTTAAAATGTCAACACAATACCTTTGATCCTCTACCATTTTCTTTATGCCTCTTACCTGTCCTTCAATTCTATTCAGCCTTGAAATTAGATTTTTATATTCTTTCTCATCTCTAACCTTATGCTTTACTTCACAGCAGTTACATCTATTATCTTCCATAATAAGCACTCCCATTCCTTTATTCTTATATTCCTTATTCTTATATTTTTTCTCTTATATCAATATACCCCCACAGGGTATGTGTCAAACTCTTTATTTTCTCCAAAAAAAATGAGCCCATTTTCATGGACTCTGTTTTTTTATTTAACGACTAAAGATTACGGACGCCTATTTGAGCTTCTATGTTTGTTTTTTCGCCTAAACTCGTTCTAAAACAATATAGCTCATCCCTGCGTTTATCTACCTTAGCAGAAAAATCATCTTTTGCCATATATATGCTTAGTTTTTCACCTAGACGAGCTTCTGTCATAAACCTTAGATTTACAGACGTAACCTCTTTTTTAATCATATCCGGTATGTAATTTACCAACATGTCAGGATAATTAGTATTATTCATATGAAGGTTCATATCTACATCACTATAAAAAATTGACTTTTCTCCTACCTTTTTATAATCCAAATTTGCCGGTAATCTAAACCTACTAGGTAAATCCAAATTAATTGGCTCATCCTCTTCATAATTAGATATATCGATATCACTTGACCTATATAGTTTATGGGTTTCAGTATCCACAACCGCCCATGCACTAAAAGCTTCTGCAAGAACTTTACCGTCTTTCTCTATGGAATAGCTTCTCAAAAATGTAGCTCCCTTGTTGCCACATTTCCAGGTGCTCACTTTAATATCATCATATTGGCCTGCTGCTTCGTATATTTGTATTGACATTCTAGTTACAATAAAAGATTTACCTTGAAAAAATAAATCATAATATGAAGGTTTTCTATCTCTCATCTGATGATTAGCTGTCTCCTGCATGTACCTTAAAACTAAAGAAGGCCTAAGATTATTATTAACGTCTACGTCATGTGAGGAAACCGTAAATTCTTCTGTGTACTTCATTTTTCCCCTTCTTTCCAATAAAATAATAATCCATTATACCATTTTTCGTGCTATTTTACAATCTTGTAGTATTCTCTAGCAGTAACCGTATAGACTAGTGCGTATATTATGGCAAATACTATAAAAGTAGTCACTGTACAAATTGCAAACAACTTCACATTGGTAAGGGCAAACATAAGCAAAAGTCTCGTAATCATTTTAAAGGCTGCCATTACATGAATTCCTGCCATTACAAGAGGCAAATAGAATACTGTAAGAACCTGTTCCCTTATGGTTTTTTTAACTTCCCCTTTACTCATTCCTACCTTTTGCATAATCTCAAATTTATCTTTATCATAATATCCCTCTGAAATCTGTTTGTAGTAAATTATCATAACTGTTGCTAGAGAGAATAAAAGTCCTAAAAATAAACCTATGAATAAGAATCCCCCTGTAAGTTCATACATTTCTGAGCTTATCTCCTGTTTTGAATCAACAGTCTGATAATGATATTTTCCTTCCACCCCTCTAATAGAGTTTGCAAATTGAATTTTTTGGTCATCTGTTCCATCTACATCAACCTCTATCTGGGCGCTTATCCCACTTGCATTGTCCCCATAAGCCTGCTCCTCTTTTTCATAAATTTCACACACTACTTTCTTATTTGCAACAACAAAGTAGTGAGCATCTACTAAATACGATCCAACATCTCCGATATTTGCAAATTTAGAGATTCTTTCTTTGACTATATATTCTTTATTAAATAAAGTGAATTCACTCTCAATTTCCTTATCACTACTATGTGCAATTACCTCATTATCTTTAAGGCTTACTGACTCCCCAGTTAAATTCCTATACTCGTCAGCAGTTATAAATAAGACCTGGTTAATATTATTTTTCCCTGCAGAATAATTATTTGTATCTGTAGATAGTTTCCCATTATTATTTGATACAGAAAAAGCAAGATACTTGAAATATTCTATAGATTCAATAGTTCTACCCTCCTCTTTAGATATTTCAATAGCTTTTTCTTTTAGGTTATCATCTTCCCAACTTTCTATATCATCAAAAGATCTATAAGCTATTACGTCAGCATTATACCTTGTATTCAACATATCCTCTGTGCCTATATAAAGGCAAACTGTAGTTGAAACCATTACTAGTACCATAGTAGATAAAATGCATATATTTGCAAGACCAATCGCATTTTGCTTCATTCTGTACAGCATCCCAGAAACAGTTGTAAAATGCTTTGATTTATAGTAATAATTTTTATTCTTTTTTAACATCTTTAATATAACAATGCTGCCTGTTGTGAAAAGCAAATATGTCCCTACTATTACTAAAATTACTGCCACAAAAAACAATGCTAATGCAGAAAGAGGTGACTCAACTGTAATGGCAATAGTATATCCTGTTCCTATACAAATAGCTCCTATAATTGCCATTAAGAGCTTGGTCTTCGGTTCTTTCTCTCCCACCTTGCTACCATTTAGTAACTCAATAGGGTTGGATATATGAATCCCACCAAGGTTAGACAATAAAGTCATAAAAAAGATTGCAGCAAAAACCACCACAGTTACAATTATAGCTTTTCCAGATATCTCAAATACCATAGGTGTATTTATTCCTACAAGCTTGCACAGAATCACAAAGGTCAACTTACTAAACAGTATCCCTATAATCAAACCTAGAACCATTGAAGTTATGCAAATAATAGAATTTTCAAAGAAAAGTATTTCCCCAATATGTTTCTTTTCCATCCCTAATACATTATATAACCCCAGCTCTTTTTTTCGCCTTTTCATTAAGAAGCTGTTAGTGTAAAATAAGAAAATTATTGCAAATATTCCAATAACGATCAGACCTAACATCATAATCGTAGCTAGGGCTGCAGACATTTGGGCAGTTGCCTCATTAAAAGTCAAAAATGCCATTATATAAAACATTATAATAGTTCCAGTACTGGCTAAAATATATGGAACATAAAACTTACGGTTCTGCCTTATATTAGTTAACGATAGTTTTAATGCAAAAGAACTAGCCATGGAAAACACCACCTGTCGATAAAACTGTTAGGGTATCAGAAATTTTTGCAAACATTTCATCTATTGTCATGTTTGCCTTGTAAATCTGGTGGAACACCTCACCATCCTTGATGAAAAGTACTCTTTTTGCATGGCTTGCAGCCTTCGTACTATGGGTTACCATAAGAATAGTCTGTCCGTCTTCATTAATCTCATCAAAAAGCTTCAAGAGTCCATCTGTTGCATTAGAGTCAAGAGCTCCTGTAGGTTCATCCGCCAAAATCAACTGAGGCTTAGTAATCAAAGCACGTGCAACAGCGGCTCTTTGCTTCTGTCCACCTGACACCTCATAAGGATACTTCTTCAAAATATCCTTAATCCCAAGTTTTGATGCAATAGGACCAAGTTTCTTTGCCATAGTCTTATAATCTTCTCCTGATAAAACCAAAGGTAAGAAAATATTATCTTGTAATGAAAAGGTATCTAACAAATTAAAATCCTGAAATACAAATCCAAGATTATCACGCCTAAAAGCTGATATTTCTTTTTCATTGATCTGAGTCATATTTTTCCCATTAAGTAAAACCTCTCCACTTGTTGGTTTATCAAGTGATGCTAAAATATTTAGAAGAGTAGTTTTACCAGAACCTGATTCCCCCATTATAGCAACATATTCTCCATCTTCTACGGAAAAACACACGTTACGTAATGCTTCAACCTGATTGCCTCCAAAACGTGTAGTATAAATTTTTTTCAAATTATTTACTTCTAAAATTGACATATATTAAATCCCCTTTCAAAATTTATCTTAACTTATAGTAATAGAATAGCAAAAAAAAGAATGGTCTGCCTTAACTTTGGCTTACATTCTTTTATTCAACCCTTACATTTTTGTAAGTTAAGTTTATTTTAACAGTTGTACCTACTCCCATTTGAGATTCAATCTCGAGAGAGTGACCTAATTTATGCAAAATCTTTTTGCAAAGATAAAGGCCAATACCAGTGGATTTTTTATCAGTTCTGCCATTATAGCCCGTATAACCTTTTTGACAAATTCTAGGTAAATCTTCAGCACTAATACCTATACCTGAGTCCTCTATTATTAAGATGTTTTGCTGATGGTCTTCACGCCTAATTGAAATCTTACCCCTAGGTTCTGTGTATTTTAGAGCATTTGACAAAATTTGACTAACCACAAAAACAAGCCATTTCTCGTCAGACATTACAACCATGTTGACAGGTTCATATTCAAGAGAAATCTTCTTCTTAATAAATAATATAGAGTATTTTTTCACAGCCTGCTTAATAATACTGTCTAAATTAAGTTGTTTAATTAAAAAATCACTATTATCACTGCCAAGTCTAAGATATTGGAGCACCATTTCAACATACTGCTCTACTTTAAAAAGTTCAATCTGCAACTGATCACTTGCTTGGCCCTTTTCACTTTGCAGTATAAGTTTCATAGCCGCAATAGGGTTTTTAATTTGGTGAACCCACAACGTGTAGTAATCCATCATGTTTGAGATATCACTGTCGGTCTTAGATATGATTTCAGCCTTTTTTTCAAATAACGTCCTTATCAGCTTCTGGTATTCCCTTTCAATCTCTGATTTTGGTACGGGTAGATTATCTATACTAAATTCAATTGATTTTTCCAAGTCCCTTAGTTCTTGATACCTTCTCTTGAAATTATAAAAATCATATGATAAAAAAACTATACCAAAAAAAAGGCATAATATTATAGCATACTCCCATACACCTTTCGGCATCTCATATAAATAAGCAAGCATAACAAATACGCCTAAATATACACTAAATGAAAAAATCACCTTAAATTTACATTTCAAAAAATTTAATAACATCTATTCCACCAAATAACCCATTCCCTTTTTCGTTTTAATAAAATCTGTTAAGCCTACGTTATCAAGTTTTTTTCTGATGCGTGCCACATTTACGGTTAAAGTATTTTCATCAACAAAACTTTCTGTTTCCCATAATCTTACCATAATGTCATCTCTGCTTACAACATTACCCTTATTCTCTAGAAGAATCTGCAATATCTTAAACTCATTTTTTGTAAGATCTATTTTTTCGTCATTATACAAAAGGGTTGCATCACCTAAGTTTAAAACTGCCCCCTTATGTTCAATAAGGTTAGTCTTCACACCAAAATCATAGGTTCTTCTCAGCAAGGCTTGAACTTTAGCATTTAGGACCTCCAAATCAAACGGCTTTGCTATAAAATCATCCCCGCCCATATTCATAGCCATCACAATATTCATGTTATCCGCTGTTGAAGAAATAAATATAATGGGAACCTTAGATACACTTCTAATCTGGGTGCACCAGTGGTAACCATTAAAGAAAGGTAAGGCAATATCCAATAAAACCAAATCGGGATTAAACTCAAAAAATTCTTCCATTACCTTATCAAAAGCCTGTACACATCTAGCCTCACAACCCCAATTCTCAATATGCTTTCTTATAGCTCCTGCTATTACCATGTCATCTTCTATAATTAATATTTTGTGCATCCTCTTCTCCTTGTCTGCAATATGAAAAAAGATTAACTATTAAATCTATTCCCAAATCGTTACTTTCCCATATGTCATTATAGTTTCAACCTTTCCCTCTTTATCTAGCCAAAGCCTCATAGTCACACCATAACCTTCCTCGACTTTTTCAATCATTTCATTAATATGAGATTCTGTGTACGTTGTTTCCGACTCTTCTTTATTATTTTTATCTATAGTGGCCTCTGTAAATTCGTCAAAAACTTTTACATTATCTGCAAGCTTGAAATCTTTTGTTTTTATCTTATTCCTGTCGTACTCATCGCCATCGTAATTAGGTTTTACCGTTTTCAATTTGTTGTCTTCGATTTTAATACACATTACATCCTTATCAAAGGAATTAGGATCTAAATCCCCTAGTATTTTAATTGAATTATTTCCACAACCAGTAAAATAATAAATCAACGCCGCAACTATCATTATAATTACAATATATATAATTGTTCTCTTTTTATCTTTCATTTTTACCCCCATAGGTTAAATTAATTACTGCTATTTCAGGTCTATTCATAAATCTTATTGGAACCGGGTAGTTGCCTAAACCGCTTGAAACAAATAGTTTAGTTTTTTCTTTCTCAAATAAACCTTTAACATATCTGCCTTCACCATCTTCCAATTCAGGAAACCATATACCTCTATTAATCAAAGCTCCTACATAAGGTAACCTTAACTGCCCACCGTGGGTATCACCACAAATAGATAAATCCATGCCAAATTTTGCAAAAGCATTAAAATTCTCTATGTGGGCAAGGAGAATATTATACTTTTCCCGTTCTAATGAAAACTCATTGGCAAGGTCAAAGGTATCGGTATAAAAAACGTTGTCTATACCGTAAATGCAAAGTCTTGTATCTCCAATTACAATATCTCTGCTTTCATAATCAAGGACATCTACTCCCATATCCCTTAGGGCCTCCAGATAATTATTATCATTGTCATGTTCTCCATTAACGGCATATACATCATATTTTTCGTCTAGTTTTCGAATTAGATCTTCTGCAATCTTCCTCCCTTTATTATCCCCTGATGAATACATATCCCCAGTTACTACGATAAAGTCCGGATTTATTCTATCAATTTTGCTGATAATTACCTGATTATTTGGACCGAATTGTGAACCATGTAAATCAGTAAGCTGAACAATTTTAATATCATCTTTTATCTTGTGGCTTTCAATTGTCACCTCAGTAGTCTTCACTGTATATGTATTAAACCACCACAGCCCCCCTACTAAAATAATAAAAGTTAAAAAAGTCAAACATCCTCTATGTTTTTTAGTCTTCTTTTTCTTCATATTAATTATCTACCTTTATTTTTAAAGTTCTAAAATAGTCTTTTTTTTCTTTTGGTACCCTAAAGCTCTCTGTAGCTTTTTGAAGGGCTTTATTATGAACCCATGGATTAAGGCTTCTCTCCTTAAACAAAGGTATAGTCTTCGGGTATTGTTTTATCAAAGCTATGCTGAAATACCATGCCAAAGCCATATTAATATAGTACTCATCACTGTTAATCTCTGATAAAATCCCCAACATCTCTTCATTAAAATCTTCATCTAAAAAAAGTCTCAGTTGTGTTACGATTCCATACCTTACTACGTATGTATGACTGCTATTTAACCATTCCTTCGTCTTCAGATAAACTCTATCTTTATTTTTTTTAAATACTTTCGGTGCAAAAGAATCGCATGTGGCCCAATTATCAATATAAGGTAAAAACTCTTCTGTAAGCCTCATTACTTGGCTATAATCTTCTGATAAGTTTTCAATAATGAACCCGTGAAGGTTATTCTCTTCATAATACTTGTGCGGAAGACTTTCTAAAAATCCATCGGCCTCAGCCTTTTTCCCTAGTTCTTTGGCATATCTTCTCAAATCAGGGGTTCTAACACCTATGATTCTTTCTTTATCTATATTAGGCATTAACCTGCTTTGAAATTCTCTATATCCTATATCCTGCATTGAGAATAAAACTTTCAAAATATTTTCCACGTGTTTCAACTCCTTTTTGCACTGTTATTATAACATAAAGCCATGAATAAAAAAACAAAAACAAGGCTCCTCCCTTTTGCTTGCCTTTTTCTAATTTCATGATAAAATAGAAAAAAATCGAAAAATGTCAAAAGGGGAAATAAATGAAAAAAACAAAAAGAATATTAACTTCTGTTTTGGGTCTAGCTATGGTAGGAATACTTTGCTTTTTTTTAGGTACAATATCGTCTGGACCTTCTGAAAAAATGTCTGCAGTGGTTTTAGAAAATAAGTTAACTGAAATCAAAGAACTTGCAACTGTTACATACACCTACACCAATATGGCTCAATTTGAGTCAAATAAAGAGTTTTATGGTATGAAGCTACCCTTCACTACTAAAAAGTTTATTTTGTCATACGATGGTGAAATAAAAGCGGGTATCGACCTTTCGAACGCTGAGATATCTTTAATAGGTAAGAAAGTAACAATTACCCTGCCAAATGCAAAAATTCTTTCTCATGAAATCGACGAAGAAAGCATAAAAATCTTTGATGAATCAAAAAGTATATTTAATCCATTTTCTATCAAAGACTATAACTCCTTTAGAAGTGACCAAAAAATCGAAATGGAAAAAAGAGCCGAGTCTAGAGGTCTCCTTGTAGAAGCCCGAGAAAAATCAAAAGAAACCGTAAAATCTTTGCTTCGAGCAACTCTCTCGGAAGATTATAATGTAATAATAAAATAAACCGCTTAAATTTATATTTTTATTTAGAAAGGAATAGTTCACAATGATTATAACACTTAATTCCAATAGCCGAGAAGACCTTACTAAATATGTTAGCAATTCTATTATAAAAAGAATAGACGAAAACCGTAACTTTTTCATTCCTTTAGGCGAAAAAAAATACCTCATTGCCTTCCACTGGACCGACAACGAAAAAGTCATTATTTTTGCATGCAAAGAAGATTTCATTATATGTACAGACAACCATGAGGTCCTATCCTTTGTAAAGGCCATCGATGTTAAAGAAGACGGAATACTACAGCTCCAAGAGTTCTTTTTAGAACTTACTGCCGGAGATATATATAAATTGGAGTCCTTGGAAAACATGATTATTGAATTGGAGGACAATCTCTTCAGCCAAAGAAAGCCTTCTCCAAACGGCATGGCTGATATTATCAAACTAAAAAAGCGACTTTTGAAGGTCAAACGTTATTATGAACAGATGGAATTCATGACCGATGAAATTGCTGCAATTGATCCTACTTTTACCTTCATTGATAAAAAATTTGACAGGTTACTAGATTTTATTCTGCATCTCCAAGAATATATCGAGCAAGTGAGAGAAGCCTATCAATCTCAAATAGACATCGAACAAAATAATATCATGAAAGTTTTCACTGTGGTCACCTCAATCTTCCTACCCCTTACCCTAATTACAGGTTGGTATGGAATGAATCTCAAAATGCCGGAGTTCCTCTGGCCCTTTGGCTACCCCATCGTAATAGGCATTAGCCTAATAGTAGTACTAACCCTAATAGCCATCTTTAAAAAGAAAAAATGGTTTTAACCCACCTAAGGCCAGGCCCATTGGTGCCCGGCCTTTCCCGTTGTTTTTTACATATCGAAGGCCAGGCCCATTGGTGCCCGGCCTTTCCTGTCTCTTAGTACCCATCCCTTAGTATCATTTACCATTAATTTACATAACATTAATAATATGTAAATTTTCTCTAATTTATTTCCTTTTACTGTCGCATTTTAATCAGAATCTCCTTCTTTGCGACAGATTTTTTCAAAACCAAAAAAAGCTGTCGCAATTCAAGTGTTTTTCCTTCATTTCGGGTAACTTTTTATCACAAATCAGCCAAATGCCTTGATAAAGATATAATAATTTGCATTTATATAACACTTATACCTTTCAAAACCCTTTATTGTTTATATATCAATACAATCTTATGTAATTAATTAACATAAATTATATAATATGTAAGTTTCCTGTCTCATCTGAACCAAAGTTTCCTTATTTGCGACAGATTTTTTCAAATCCAAAAAAAGCTGTCGCAATCTAGAGTTTTCTCATACATTTCCGACTACCCCAGGCCAAGAAATCCCCGGGTATAAATGTTAAGATATAGATGAACAAAAATTCGATGAATACTTTAGAAAAAGCAAAGGTACTAAATCAAGTTTGTTTCCTGTTATGGATAAATCTAGAACAGAATATCAAAAATGACATATCAATTCAAAGTTTGAAGCTTTTGCCAAGGACTTTAGATTTGAAGTAAAACCTTGTAAAGCGCATAGTGGAAAATTAAATTTAGTTCTGTTTTATGAAAAGATAGCAGAGATCAATACAAGATCAAAACCTTAGTGTTAAGGTAAATACTGTTGGAATGATAAACATACAATCAAATTACTCTTCAGAGCATTATGCAGAAGTACTTATACATAATGGTAAAAGAATCATTGGATGTCTTAGACAAGACATTAGTTCATGTTAACAAAAAAAATCCGCTGTAATTACATACTCCAAACGGACATTTATTACAGTATTTACGTATTTCCATTAGCACTTTAGACATCTTGCACCTCCTTTTCCTAACATGCATAAACTATATCGAGGTGATTTTATGAATGCTTGCGAGTTAACTACTTTCATAACTGCAGTTGCTAATATATTGGCTAAGAACAACAATCCCGATGAAACAGCTGTGCTTGCTGCTATGTTCACACAACTCGGTGATACTTTAGCCACAATTCTAGCAATGCAGGATATTGACGATAGTATATAATGATGATACAGCTGTTTACTCCTGTATTTACAAAACTTAGGTCATTTTCCATTTTTTCCTTTTGCATAGACTGCAGTATATTAGTTGTCTTAATTTCTAGAATTCCCATTCTCCCATCAATATCCGTTAACCAACCATCTAGGTTTGCATGAGCCCAAAGGTACTTATCATTGAGACACATGTTATTATCTTTGTAATGGACTTTATATTCCGGTAAATCTAGTTTAAATAACCTTCTTAGGCTTGATTCTGCCTGAGTTCCATACTTTACATATGGTTTATCAGATATATCTTCCTCCATCTATCTGTCCCCTATAATACATCCCTGCGCAACAATCGTTATAGATTGAACTGTTACCGGTAGCATTAATTCGCTGGCAACTTTGATTTGGAAAAGTCAGCCATAATCTACATGGAAAGCCATTTTAAAAATACTGTTGCAAATTTAAACCAAATGGTGTGTTATTACACCAACTTATAACGGATGATAAAAAAAATGACAGATGAGTAAATGAACCATGCAAAGATATGAAACTGGTGCAATAAAGAACATTGCATTAGATAAACTTAAAATATTATCTGAAGCGCTTAAAGTAAATCCAGACTGGATTATGGGTTGGGATGAGGAAGAAAAAAGCTGAAACACATGAAGATGAAGAATAAGAACATATTGGAGAAGCGAAATGGAATATATAATGCTGATGATAGCTTTATATTTATTAATGCTCGCCTTAACCACGAGACACAATGCAATGCTTATGACCATGAGAGATGGCACATATAAATAACAAAATGCGATATATTTCGACACAAATAAAGCACTATATATGATAATGTAATGTTAAAATGTATTTTTAATTAAGAAGGAGAAGTTATTATGACAGAAAAACAACTAACAAATCTTTGTCCTGTATGTGGGACAGAGATTGCCAAGAGCGCAAAGTCTTGTCCTCAATGCGGGGCAAAAAATAAAAAGCCTATATACAAAAGACCTTGGTTTATTATTATCACAATATTAGTGGTATTAATTGCAATAGGCTCAGCGCTTGGCGACGACGAACCAAGTCCTGCCAGCAACAATAACGCACCTGTAAGTGGCGAGAGCGTGGATACAGAAGAAACTAATACAGAAGAAACTAATACAGTAGAACCTGAAACCCCAAAGGCAACAGTTGGAGAGGTCAATGCCCTTGGAACTGCTGAAACCTATCTTTATATGGGTGGTTTTTCGAAGCAAGGCTTAAGAGAACAATTGAAATACGAACAGTATAGCGATAGTGAAATTGACTATGCAATTGAGAATTGCAACGCAGACTGGAAAGAGCAAGCTGCAATTTCTGCAGAAAACTATATGAATTCAGGCAATTTTTCTAGAGGTGACTTATTTGACCAATTGAAATTTGAAGGATTTACAGATAAACAAGCTAACTACGGATTAGAAGCAGCCGGCTATTAAGCAAAAAACAAAAGGCCCGCCGGCAAGCAGGAGCTAATGCAATCAAGCTGTATTGCTACAACAAGACCCAGACAATCAAATCGTAGTACATGCAGCCCTAAATTGCAATATTTAGAGTATATTTACATTTGAAGGTAAAGTTACAATTAACAATAGTATGACTGTTAATCAATGGGCTGAAATTTGTATTAATGATTATAAAACTAATTTGAGGCCTATCTCTTTGAATAATTATAAAAGCAAAATGAATAAGTGGATAGTTGGCAATATTGGAGATCTTAAATTAAAAGATGTAAAGCCTCTCCACTGTCAAAAAACATTAAATGATATGGATGGCATGGCTAAAGATAGTATAAATAAGATAAATCAGATGATGAATTTTATCTTTGATAAAGCTGTACAGAATAAATTAATTTTAGAGAACCCTGCAAAGTATTTGACCCTACCAGAAGGCACAAAATCGACCCGCAGAGCAATAACTTCCACAGAAAGAACAACTCTATTGCAAGTAGCTGATATTAACCCAAAATACACCTATTTTCTATTCATGCTGCTATGTGGCTGTAGACCATCAGAAGTTGCCAACATAAAAGGAATGGATATTCAGATAATAAAAGGAACTTTAATGCTCCACATAAGAGGTACTAAGACGGTAAATGCAGATAGGATGGTTCCAATACCAAAGTATCTTCAATCCAGGTTACCTGACGTAGGAAAGTTTGAATTTATGTTCACTAATGAAAACGGAAAACCATTAACCACAGGAAATAGAAATACTTTGTGGAAACACTTACGCCGTGATATGAATATCGCACTTGGCTGTAAGATTTACCGTAACGAACTAATCCCGCCTTTCCCCCTTGCTGCAGATTTAGTTCCATATTGTTTTAGGCACACTTACTGCACAGATTTGCAGAAAAAAGGAATTGATATCAGAACCGCTCAATATCTTATGGGGCATGCTGATATATCATTGACTGCAAATATTTATACCCATACAGACTATGACACATTAGTAGAAGTAGCCTCTACCATTGAAAAAGATGCAAAAAAAGTTTTAAAAATAGCTGACTAAAATACAGGCAAAATCGTTTAGGGTGTCACACTGGGTGTCACACTTAAACAGTATAAAACGGTATAAATCAATAAATATTTTACAATAAATGTAAATCGTGATAAAAAAACAACCACCTATTAACATTGTAATTTCAACGTTTTAGGTGGTTTTTTATTTGGTATCGCCTAGGGGAGTCGAACCCCTGATTCAGCCGTGAGAGGGCTACGTCTTGACCACTTGACCAAGGCGACATATTAAGTTGGAAGAGATTTTTTGTTTCTGTTGAAATCTCACGATATTTATTATATACTTATCTTTAATTATTGTCTAGTAAATTTTTAAAATAATTTATATAAAATAGGAGATGGATGAAATGAGGAAATATATAAGTACTAGAGGTAGTAAGCTGGAATTATCTGGCGCACAGGCAATTATAAAAGGATTATCCGATGATAGAGGCCTTTTTGTTCCTGTTACCATCCCAAAACTACCTTTCGAAATAAATGACATGATCGGTAAAAGCTATCAAGAAATTGCAACAAAAATTATTGGCAGCTTTTTTGACGACTACACAATAGGCGAAATGGAAAAATGCATTAATGGTGCATACGACGATAAATTCGAGGCGAAGGAAATTGCCCCTATAGTTAAGGCCAATAACGCTTTTTTCCTTGAACTATACCACGGAAAAACAGCTGCTTTTAAAGATATGGCTCTGTCGATTTTGCCTTACTTACTTACAACTGCCATAAAAAAAGAAAAAGAAAATAACAAAATATGTATTTTAACTGCAACCTCTGGAGATACAGGAAAAGCAGCCCTTGAAGGTTTTGCTGATGTACCTGGTACAGAGATTATTGTATTTTTCCCAAATCAGGGCGTTAGTGAAGTACAGGAACGACAGATGGTTACCCAAGAAGGCGATAATACCCATGTTTTTGCAATTAACGGGAATTTTGATGACGCTCAGACAGGTGTAAAGAATATTTTCAACGATGCTAATTTTGGTGAGAAACTATATTCAAAAGGAATAAAACTTTCTTCTGCAAATTCAATTAATATTGGCAGACTAGTTCCACAGGTTGCATATTATGTGTATAGCTATATTAAACTTGTTGAAATGAACGAGATAAAAAACGGTGAACCAATTAATATTGTAGTCCCTACAGGCAACTTCGGAAATATCTTAGCAGGGTATTATGCAAAACAGATGGGAATACCCGTTAACAAGTTCATATGTGCATCCAATGAAAACAAAGTGTTAACTGATTTTATAAATACTGGTGTATACGATATAAACAGAGACTTCTATCTAACAAATTCTCCTTCTATGGATATTCTAATATCAAGCAATTTAGAGAGACTACTTTACCACTTAAGTGGAAATAACGGTGAAGAAATAAAAGATTTAATGACACAGCTTGATTCCAATAAAAAATATCAGGTAAGCCCTAAGATTAAGGAAGGTCTTAAGGATTTCTATGGAGGCTATGCGGACGTAACCGAAACCAATGAAACTATTTCAAAAATGTATTCAGAGGCCGGTTATCTAATGGATACTCACACTGCAGTAGCATATAAGGTTTATAAGGGTTATAAAGAGGCTACGGGAGACGAAACTAAGACAATAATAGCTTCGACTGCCAGTGCCTATAAATTCGCTGAAAGCGTAGCTAAATCCATTGGTCTTAAAGAAGAAGATAATGGTTTTAGATATGTTGATGCCCTTAATAAAAAAACAGGTGTAAAAATACCAAGAGGTCTTCAAGGTCTAGAGAACAAACCTGTAAGACATAATAATATTGTAGATATAAAAGATATGAAATCTGTTATTTTAAATTCATTGGAACAATAAAAAAGATTATCTGTCGATTTTGCACGGAAAGTCCTTGCAAAGTCGGCAGTTTTATGGTAAATTAGTAAAGGTGCGTGGAGGATTGACCGAGTGGCTAAGGAGCCTGATTGGAAATCAGGTAAGGTGTAACAGCCCCGTGGGTTCGAGTCCCATGTCCTCCGCCAAGTTAAAAATATCGTTGAAATTTCAACGATATTTTTTTATTATACAAGATATTACATAGATATATTGACAGAATATTCTTAACACAATAAGGATGGGGATTTATGATTATAGTAGTGGTGAAATAACAAAAGAGTATCCTATTGATTCTGAGGCATACATTTATAATGCAATGCCATATGCATTTGTCAACTGAAAAAGGGTCCACTATTCTATTTGAAAAAGGGTCCACTTATTTGTTTTGATTCCATGCTATAGTGTCTTCCATTCTATAGCTT
>JAWRJF010000046.1:0-24823 GCA_040307645.1 Anaerovoracaceae bacterium
TAATGCATACCTCCGTTCTGTTGGGTTTAGTCACTATAATTGTAACTGAGATTGCACTTATGCTCAATTTTTTTATACTAAAAAATGCTGGTGAAGGTGAAAATTAATTTCACCACCCCAACATTTATTATAGAGCCATAATTTTTATATTTCTAGGTTTGTTTTTTAGTAAATAGCAGCTTCAATAATCATTGGGTTTTATATTAGAAAGGAAAAAGCAATGAAAAATGATAAAAATACAATAAGAGCAGGGTATTGCAATTCTTACTTTAAAGTTGACGTGAATAAAATAATAGATAATTTTTTTAAGGTTAAAAATTATATTGGTGGAAATGTTGAGATTATCCCGGTAATAAAGGGCAATTGTTATGGGTATGGACTTGTACCTATGGCAAAGATATTTGAAGAAAAATGTGGAGTAAAATTATTAGCAAACTCTGCAATTTTGGAAGGAGTAATGCTGAGAGATAGTGGAGTAAGATGTGACATATTAATAATCGGCGGAATACCTCAGCACCTTTTGCCGGCTGCAATAAAATACGATTTCCAAATTCCTTTATTTGAAAAAAACACAGCAAAAAAAATAAATAAGTTGGCTTTTCAGGCGGGAAAAGATATAAATGTTCATATAAAAATAGAAACGGGAATGAATAGACTAGGGGTAAAACCAGGTGAAGAGCTGGAAGCACTATTAGATTTGGTAGAAAGCTTAAACAATATTAAAATAGTTGGTGCATATACGCATTTTGCAACATCTACGGCAGACTATTACGATAATTTTGCAGTAGAACAATTTCGACTTTTTCAAAACGCTATTTCCCAAATAGAAAATAGGGGGATTCAGTTAAACTATAAGCACTGCTGTAACTCGGCGGCTATAGCTTGGTTTAAAGAAGCTTATTTCAGCCATGTAAGATCTTGCTCTTCTATTTTAGGTCATATGGCGATGGAAGATGGGCGAGAACCAATAGGCCTTACTGAACCGGTAGAAATCAGGAGTTTTATTACAAATATTCATAATGTTGAGAAGGGCGACACTATTGGGTACAGTAGAGCTTATCAGGCTTTAAAGCCAATGAAGGTGGCGACTATATCTATAGGATTTGCAGATGGTTTTGATATAGCTTGGTTTAAAGGAAATGGGCCTGTAATAGTTGGCGGAGTAAAGACTGAGTTTTTAGGTTGTTGTATGGACCAAGCATTTATTGACGTGACAGGTATACCTTGTGAAATAGGTCAAAGTGTCACTTTAATCGGCAAGGATGGTGGGGAGAGAATTACTACTTGGGATATAGAACAGTTTACAGGGCATACCTTTGAATACCTCTTTAGTACGATTGGACCAAGGGTAGCTAGAATTTATGAATATATAGATAAAAAATGAGAATTGTTGATTTTTTTAAAAAAATATAATAAAATATATATCGTGTAGGGAAGTTTTAGTAACCATAAACACAATGATTTTTATTACTACTAATGTAATATTTTTTTATATAAGTTATAATAATAGTAACATAGAAAGGTGTGAATTATGGGCAGCAGCAAATATGTCATGATCGTAGATGACAATATGGTAAACAGACAGATATTAAATAAGATAATTTCACAGGAATACAAAATTATTGAGGCTGAAAATGGCAAGGCTGCATTAGAACTCCTGAAAGAGAATGGCGATATAGTAGGTTGTATTATATTAGATTTAGTAATGCCAGTAATGGATGGATATCAGTTTTTAGAAGAAATTAAAAAAAGTGAAGAATTTTCCAATACACCTATTATAGTAACTACGATAAATAATAATAATGAGTCTGAAATAAAAGCTTTAAAGCTAGGCGCGTGGGACTTTGTTACTAAACCATATAACGCAGATATTATTAAATTCAGAATAAAAAATGCCATGGCACGGAGCCAGTTGGCAGCTTTTGAGCGTCTAAAATATTTAGCAGAATATGATACACTTACAGGTATATATAATAAAAATAAATTTTTTTCTAAAACTGAGAGTATGTTAAGAAGTCACAGCGATGTAAAGTTTGTTTTTATCCACTTTGACATTGATAGGTTCCAATTGATTAATTTATTCTATGGATATAGTGAAGGAAATAATCTTCTAAAATATATTGCCAATAAAGTAAAGGCCATTCTGAAAGATTTCAATTTTTGTACATATGGAAGAATTGAGTCAGATGTGTTTTGCTTTTGCCATGAATATAAGAGTGCAGATATAGATTTGATTGCAAAGAAAGTTAAAGCTGCATTAGTTCAATACAATAACGAATATGATATTATACCAAATATGGGTATGTATTTAATTGAAAATAATAAAATGCCTATTGAAAAAATATTCAACAATGCAAGGCTTGCAGCAAAAAAAAATAAAGGTAATTTTATTGACTTTTATTCATTTTATACTGATAAACTTGGAGAAGAGCTAGTTAAAGAGCAAGAGATTGTAAACGATATGAAATCTGCTTTAGCCGAAGAACAGTTTGTTATTTATATTCAGCCAAAGTATGATATTACAACCAATAAACCTTGCGGTGGTGAAGTTTTAGTACGTTGGAATCATCCAAAAAAAGGAATGATTCTTCCCGGAGATTTCATTTCTATATTCGAAAGAAATGGATACATTACAAAGCTGGATTATTATGTTTGGGAAAAAAGTTGTAAGCAAATTAGAAAATGGTTAGATGAAGGAGAAAAACCGGCACCAATTTCTGTTAACGTATCAAGGGTCAACCTTTATAACCCCCAGATTGCTGAGAAAATTAGAGATTTAGTAAAAAAATATGATATTCCACCTGAATTATTTAATTTAGAAATAACAGAAAGCGCATATACTGATAATCCTATGTCTATGAAAGATATAATAGCTAAGCTTAAAGGCTATGGATTTACTATACTTATGGATGATTTTGGAAGTGGATATTCATCCCTTAACATATTAAAGGATATGGATGTGGACATACTGAAAATAGATATGAAATTCCTGGCTAATTCCAAAGTGGAAAGCAAAGGAAAGAATATTCTGGCATCAGTAATTAGAATGTCAAAGTGGCTAAAAATTCCTGTTATTTGTGAAGGTGTAGAAACAGGAGAACAGGTGAAATTTTTACGCAGTGTAGGATGTGAGTATGCCCAGGGATTTTATTTTTCAAAACCAATCCCAGTAGAAGATTATGAAACTTTAATGAGGGATAAAAAAGTCATTATCGAAAAGAAAAATAGTAATAGTAATTTAGATTTTGACTTTGATACCATATTTCAGTCTAACCTACAGATGAAAATGTTATTTTGCAATATGTTGCAAACTATGGTCATATATGAATTTGATGGAGAAAATATAGAAATTTTAAGGGTAAATGATGGCTTTTTCGATATGTTCGGACCAGAGGATTTAGCAGTTAAGGTTGGTAATCCCCTAGAATTTGTTGCAGAAGATTATAGAAAGAAAATAATAAACACATTTAAGGCCACTGGAGAAGAAAAAGAGGGGACTGAATGTGAATATATTAGAAAAAAATTAGATGGCACAAATGTATGGGTCAGGGTAAAACTAAAACTATTAAAAAGAGTTGATGATAAAAGCATAATTCTTGGCACATTAGAAGATATAACGTCTCAAAAAATGGTAGACCTTGAGCTTGATAGGTATAGAGAAGCTATTTCTGGTGGGGAAAAGAATGATAACCTTATGTTGATAGTAGATGATGAAGAAGAGAATAGGACTGAACTTAAAGAATTGTTTAAAGATGAATATGAAATCATAGAAGCTACCAACGGTTATGAAGCTTTGAATTTATTAGATCGTCATGGAGACGTAGGTATTATTCTTTTGGATTTAATAATGCCGAAAATGAATGGGGAAGAATTTCTTCAAAAGAAAAGAATCTCAAAGAAAATAGCTAATATACCGGTAATCGCAATAGCTAAAGATAATAGTTTTGAGAAACAGTTTCAAACATTAGATTTTGGAATCAATGATTATATAATGAAACCCTTTGTGCCTGAATTTGTAAAACGTAGAGTTAATAATGTTTTAAATTCTGAAAAATTAATGAAGGCTGTAATAAAAAAATACGATTGGGTTTCAAGGTTAGCAGAAACTGATCAGATGACAGGTTTATATAATAGAGTAACGGCAGAAAAACTAATAAAAGAAAAATTATCAAGTGAACCAGATTCTAAGAATGCTATGATTATGATTGATGTCGATAACTTTAAACCTGTTAATGATAAACATGGACATGCTTATGGTGATAAAGTTTTAACGAAAATAGGCCAGATGCTGAAAGAATCTTTTAGGAAAGATGACTATGTAATAAGAATGGGTGGCGATGAGTTTGCTGTATTTATGCTTGACGTACACAGAAAAGAGACAATATTAAACCGATGCAATAATTTTAGAAATAAAATAATAGGTTTTAAGATGGAAGATTGTGGTGAAATATCATGTTCAATTGGAATAGCCTTGACTCCTGAACACGGCAGTACTTTTAGCTCAATATATAGCAATGCAGATATAGCCCTTTATGAGGCAAAATCTCAGGGAAAAAATAGATGCTGCTTCTATAATAGTTCTGAATTTATGAAGGGATAACAAGACTAATTACGTATTTGACAAAGTTAGAAAGCAGTATATAATAACTAAATAAGCAGTAATTGTGGAGGGATAAGCGATGAAACAATTGATAGATGCTCTGAGAGACATGGGATGTGATATGGATGGTGCAATGGATAGGTTCTTAGATGATACGGAACTGTATTATGATTGTTTTGCTTCTGTATTGAACGATCCCGCTTTTGAAGATTTAGGTATAGCACTAAAGGAAGGAAGAGTTGAAGAGGCCTTTGATGCTGCACACACATTGAAGGGTATAATTAGCAATATGGGGCTTACTCCATTATTAGATATTTTAGCAGATATAGTTGAGCCATTACGTGAGGGAAACGGGCAAGGCTTATTGCCTATATACAATAAAATGATGGATGAAACTAAAAAATATAAAGCATTTTTAGAATGATATAAGGGGACTTTTGATGACAGGATTATGGGGAACTTGCCTCGGCAATATAATAATGACTTTTTTAATATCCATGGTTCCCGTTATTGAGCTGAGAGGAGCGATTCCCATTGCTGTTGCCAATGGACTTGATCTTAAAGCCGCTCTTTTTATTTCAATAATTGGAAACTTAGTTCCTGTACCATTTATAATTATTTTCATCAGAAAAATATTTCAATGGATGACAGCGAAAAGTAATAGACTAAATAAACTTGTAATAAAATTCGAAAATAAAGCTGCAAAGCAATCAGAGGTGGTTAATAAATACGAGTGGCTAGGACTTGTAATTCTCGTAGCGGTTCCTTTACCGGGAACAGGTGCATGGACGGGAGCATTGGTTGCAGCCATGCTGAATATGAGGTTAAAAAGAGCCTTTCCCGCCATTGCTATAGGAGTTGTAATTGCAGGCCTTATTGTCACATATATTACATATGGTGCAAGTATGCTTTTTTAGATAAAAGAGAAATTTAGTAAAAGGAGGTAATAAAAATGGAGATTATGGGATTTTCAATTGATATGACAGTATTTTGGGTTATACTAGCAATCGTATTTGGAGTGATTGAAGGCTTGACAATGAGCTTAGTTACCGTTTGGTTTGCAGGAGGTGCTCTAATTTCGCTGATTATTTCATTAATTACAGATAATGTTATAATTCAAGTTGTAGCATTTTTTATTGTATCTATAATACTACTAGCCTTTACCAGGCCGATATTTAAAGACAGGTTACATACAGGTGAAGAAAAGACAAATGTAGATGCTATGATTGGTTTGAGTGCTATTGTTACAATGGAAATAAAACCATTTAAACCAGGTCAAGTAAAAGTAAACGGACAGATATGGACTGCTATTGGAACAAATAATCAGAGTTCCATTAGAGAGGGAGAAACAGTTATAATTAAAGGTATCGAAGGCGTTAAAGTTATAGTAGAATAAAATAATAACGTCTATTGATAATAGTGTGTAAAGGAGAAGAAAATGGAAATTGTTATTAAAACTATTGCAATCGTTGTAATAATTGCAATCATTATTGGTTTAATAGTATCAAACATTCGAATTGTACCCCAGGCAAGGGCATATGTAGTTGAAAGATTAGGTGCATATAAAACAACTTGGCAGGTTGGATTGCATTTCAAAATACCACTAATTGACAAGATTTCGAGAAAAGTTTCACTAAAAGAAAAAGTAATTGATTTCCCACCACAGCCAGTTATTACTAAGGATAATGTAACTATGGAAATAGACACAGTAGTATATTTCCAGATTACAGACCCTAAGCTATATACTTATGGTGTTGAAAGTCCTATGGATGCAATTGAAAATTTAACAGCTACAACATTAAGAAATATTATTGGTGAATTAGAATTAGACGAGTCATTAACTAGTAGAGAACATATAAACACCAAGATTAGATTAGTTTTAGATGAAGCAACAGACCCATGGGGAATAAAGATTAATCGAGTTGAAGTAAAAAATATTACACCACCAAGAGACATCCAGGTAGCAATGGAAAAACAGATGAGAGCTGAAAGAGAGAGAAGAGAGTCTATCTTGAGAGCAGAAGGTGAAAAGAAATCAGCAATACTAATTGCAGAAGGAAATAAAGAGGCGGTTATTCTTGAAGCCGAAGCTCAGAAACAGTCTGCCATAAAATCTGCTGAAGGTGAGGCAGAAGCTATTAGAATGGTACAACAGGCTACAGCTGATGGTATCAAAATGCTAGTAGATGCTAGTCCAAATAAAGAGGTAATTGCTCTTAAGAGTTTAAATGCCCTAGAAACAGCAGCAAACGGTCAAGCAACTAAGATTATTATTCCGTCTGATATAGCAGGTGTTGCAGGTCTGGCAACCTCCCTTAAAGAATTGATTAAGGATTAAACCAATAAAATATTAGATATAGTAAACAATTTAAAAGAGGGGCCTCTTCAACGGCGAGGCCCCTCTTTTCCGCTATACTGATTTATATAATCAGTAGCAACACATAAAAAGGAGTAGAGCAAATGGAACTTAAAACATACTTCCCCTTTTGGGATAAACTTTCAATATCTGATAAAGAAATTATGGAGAGTTTTGCAAAAATAAAAAAAGTAAAAAAAGGTGAGATTATACATAATGGAACCGAAAATTGTTCTGACCTCCTTTTGATTACAGATGGTCAACTGAGAGCATATATAATGTCCGAAGAAGGTAAGGAGATAACTCTTTACAGAATGTTTGAAAGGGATATGTGCCTGTTTTCAGCTGCATGTATAGTTAACAGTATAGAATTTGATATAATAGTAGAAGCTGCTTTGGATAGTGAAATAATAAGTATACCCGCAGAAGTGTATAAAAATATTATGGAAAAATATGCAGCAGTTGCTCTTTATACCAATGAAGTAATGGCAGCAAAATTTTCTGATGTAATGTGGTTAATGGATCAGGTGGTTAATAAAAAACTTGATAGCAGGCTAGCAGCTTTTCTCATAGAAGAAAGTGATATTAATAATACTAAAGAACTTAAACTGACCCATGAGAAAATTGCTCGTCACCTGGGAAGCGTAAGAGAAGTGATAACCAGAATGTTAAAATATTTTCAGACAGAAGAATTGGTAAAGCTGAACAGAGGTGGAATAGAAATAATAAATAGGGATGGACTTGAAAAAATTGGGGAACCTAGTATAAGATGATGGCACCATATGTAACAAAGTTACATAAAAATCCAGGGATTTGTTATATAATTGTAACATCAAAATAAGAGGAGGAACCAAGATGTCTATATTTAATTTATTTAATAAAGGTGTAAATTTTGATGAAGGAGTTGAGCTTGCTAAGAACAGTGAAGAGGCTGTGCTCATTGATGTAAGAACTAAGGAAGAATATAAATCAGGACATATCCCAGGAAGTATAAACATGCCTCTTAATCAGATAGAAAAGATAGAAATTGAAAAAACAAAACCTCTATACGTTTATTGTTTAAGTGGTTCAAGAAGTAGAAGCGCCTGCTCATATTTGAAAAAACAAGGTTATGAAGTAACAAATATAGGCGGGATAGCTGGATATAAAGGAAGAATGGTAAAGTAATAGGGGGAAAAAATGAAAGTAATAATAGTAGGAGGAGTTGCAGGAGGAGCCACTGCAGCAGCAAGGTTAAGAAGACTTGATGAAAAAGCCGAAATTATAATATTAGAGAGAAGTGGTTTTGTATCATATGCAAATTGTGGACTTCCATATTATATTGGTGGAGTAATACTAAGCAAGGAAGACCTTACTTTACAGACTCCCCAAAGCTTCAAAAATAGATTTAATATTGATGTAAGGATAAAAAATGAAGTTATAAAGATTAATCCGGACGAAAAGACTGTTGATGTCACAGACCTTGAGACTGGACGAATTTACAAAGAGAGCTATGATAAATTAATACTTTCTCCAGGTGCAAAATCTATAGTGGCGGATGTTCCGGTAGAAGATAAATCAAAGATTATGACATTACGTACTGTAGAGGATACCTACAGTATATATGAATATATGAGGGATAAAAAGCCTAAGAATGCAGTGATCGTAGGTGGTGGATTTATCGGATTAGAAATGGCAGAAAACCTTTTGGAAAAAGGACTAAGAACAACCTTAATTCAACTAAGCGATCACGTTATGCCAACTCTTGATTATGATATGGCATGTCAAGTACACTCATATCTTAGAGAGAAAGGCCTAGACCTTAGATTAAACCAAATTAAGCCTGATCAGGAGATTTTTGATAATGCAGATATAGTAATAATGTCAGTGGGTGTTTTGCCAGAAACAGATATCGCCAAAGAAGCAGGCTTACAGCTTGGTATAAAGGGCGCAATTGTAGTAAACGATTACATGGAGACATCAAAAAAAGATATTTATGCAGTAGGTGATGCAGTCGAAGTAAAAAACTATATCGGTGGAGAAAAGACTGTTATTCCTCTTGCAGGACCTGCAAACAAGCAGGGGAGAATCGTAGCAGATAATATTTGTGGTATAAAAAGTAAATATAAAGGATCCCAAGGGTCTTCAGTAATTAAGCTTTTTGATATGACTGTTGCAACAACCGGGTTAAATGAAAAAACAGCAAAAACTTTAGGAATCAAATATGATAAAGTAATTAACTTTTCTGCGTCCCATGCCACATATTACCCTGGAGCAACCAATATGACTATTAAGACTTTATTTGATCCGGATACAGGTAAAATATTGGGAGCTCAGATCATAGGATTTACAGGTGTAGACAAGAGAATTGATGTATTGGCAACTGCAATTAGAGCAGGTATGACAGCAGCAGATTTATCTGAATTAGAATTAGCATACGCACCCCCTTATTCCTCTGCTAAAGACCCTGTAAATATGATAGGCTTTGTAATAGAAAATATTTTGGCGGGAAGATTAAAGCAGTATCATTTTGATGATATATGCAAATTGCCAACAGATGGAAGTGTTACTCTTTTAGACGGTAGATCTAGAGCTGAATATGCTGAAGGAGCAATTAAGGGAGCAATTAACATACCTGTCGATATCCTACGTGAAAATATCCATAAATTAGATAAGAACAAACCAGTTTATGTATATTGCTATAGTGGTTTAAGAAGTTACATTGCATGTAGAATATTATCACAGAATGGATACGACTGCTATAACCTTTCAGGGGGATACGGTTTCTATGAGTATATTATAAAAAATAAAACCTTAGAAAACGAAACACGTTTTGATTGTGGAATAAAGAAATAAAAAAGAATCAAAAAAGGTGGCATTTGCCACCTTTTTGTGTATTGCGAAATTATAGTTTAAAAGTCTGGAATTTTTCTTCAGTTCCTTCTTCTTCACTAAATTCATAATCATTTCCAGGAAGAATTGCATTTGCTACAATGCCGACGATGGCAGCTATAGCAAGTCCGGAAAGAGTAATTGTAGTGCTTGCAATATTAAATGATACCCCACCGACTGAATTAAAACCTAGAGCACATACTAAAATCAAAGCTGCTATAATAGTGTTTCTGCTTTTTGTGAAATCAACCTGATTTTCGACAACGTTTCTAATTCCTATTGCAGAAATCATTCCATACAGTATTAGGGAAACTCCGCCTATAATAGCTGCAGGGATTGAAGATATAATAAAGCTGACTTTTGGGATAAAAGAAAGAGCCACTGCGAATAGTGCAGCAATTCTAATAACCCTAGGGTCATATACTTTTGTAAGGGCAAGAACTCCTGTATTTTCTCCATAAGTAGTGTTAGCAGGTCCTCCAAACAAAGCCGACAAGCAAGTTGCAAGTCCATCGCCGAGGAGCGTTCTGTGAAGTCCTGGGTTTGCAATATAGTTTTTACCAGTTGTAGCACCAATCGCTGAAATATCACCGATATGTTCCATCATTGTAGCCAAAGCTATTGGTAAAATAGTGATGATTGCACTTAAGTCATATTTTGCAACAATAAGTGGTGGCATGCCTAAAATGGCTTCGTTACTTATCTGGGAAAGATCAACGGCATGGGTTAGAAGCGCAACTATATATGAAACAATAACTCCTAAGATAATTGGAATTATTTTTGCCATTCCGCGACCCCATATATTAAAAATAATAATAGTTAGAAGAGCAACGATGGCAAGTAGCCAGTTTGTTTTGCAATTATTAATTGCGGTTGGAGCTAAGATTAAACCAATGGAGATTATTATTGGACCTGTAACCACAGGTGGAAAAAATCTCATTACTTTTTTTGCACCAAAGAATTTAATAAGTGCAGCCATTACCACATAGACTAAGCCTGCTGCAAAAACTCCTCCACATGCATAGGGCAACATTTCTGTATTAGGTTGTCCATCTATCATAGGTGCAACTGCTGCATATCCCCCAAGGAACGCAAAAGATGAACCGAGAAAGGCTGGAACCTTTCCCTTAGTTAACAGGTGAAAAAGCAGTGTTCCAAGACCTGCCATTAGAAGCGTGGTAGAAACATTTAGCCCTGTCAATATAGGAACTAGCACTGTAGCACCAAACATTGCAAAGGTATGCTGCAACCCTAAGATGATCATTTTTGGTTTGCCAAGAAGTGTGGCATCGTAGATTCCTTGTTCGTTTAAATTTTTGTCTTTTGTCATATTCATTTCCTCCTAAAGTGAAGAAACATCTACGAATCTTTTTCGTATAGATTGACACATGTCTGACCATTATAATCATCGATTCTTACAGAAATTGTTTCGTTCCTTGAAGTGGGTACATTTTTTCCGACATAGTCTGCACGAATAGGCAACTCTCTGTGGCCTCTGTCAATTAAAACAGCAAGTTGAATAGTTTTTGCTCTTCCAAATTTTGAAACTGCATCAAGAGCGGCTCTTACAGTTCTTCCGGTGTAGAGAACATCATCAACCAAAACAACGTCTTTTCCGTTAATATCAAAATCAATCAAGGTTTCATTAATGATAGGCGCTTTTGCTAATTCAGATAAATCGTCACGATAGTGAGTTATATCTATAATACCTATCTTTACGTCAATGCCCTCAATATTTTTTACATTTTCGGCAAGCCTTTTCGCTAAAGGAACTCCCTTTCTTTTTATTCCAAGGAAAACCACGTTTTGACATCCATTATTTCTTTCTGCAATCTGATGCGCCATTCGTTTTAAAGCTCTATCCATGGCATCTTCGGTCATTAATTGTGATTTCAATTTCATAATAAAGTTCCTCCTAACTATAATTTCAGAAAAAAACATAAAAAAAATCTTGTCACATCTTGACAAGAATTCACAACAAGAAACCTATAGATTTTCGGATAATCTGATTAGGTCTATTCGATATGTAATCTTGTCGGCATCTCTGTACCAACTTAAAGATGTTCTTTTCCTGTATAGAATAATATATTATCGGTAGACTTATGTCAAGGAAAAATATATAATAAATTGATAGGGATAAGTAATATTTTAGAAAAGAGAGAAGGATATGTCAGATTTAATATTATATGTTTTTCTTGCTATAATTGGCTATTTTATAGCTAGTAAACTCAGGGAGCATAAGGAGAAAATAAAATTTATCGGAACTGTTCAGATGATAGCAATTATTTGCCTTGTGGTTATAATGGGTTTACGTATGGGGTCTAACGAAGAGGTGGTCTCTAACCTAAATTTAATAGGCCTGTATGCATTGATTTTTACTTTGTTGACTATGGCAGGATCAGTTCTTGCAGTAATCTTAATGAGAAAGATTATGAAAATTGATAAACAAGGAAGACTTTTAGATATAAGCGAAAACAGTGAAGAACTAGAAAATAACGATCAGCAAAGCGGAGGCAATGGTAAGATTATGACAGTGGTGATAACAGTTGCAGTTTCAATAGGACTATTGTCGGGTTATTTTTTTGTGGATAAAATTTTCCCTTCCGTTGATAGCTTTAATTCCTTTGCAAATTGGGGGATCAGGCTGGGATTGTGTTTAATACTCTTTTTAGTTGGTTTTGATATGGGCCTTGATGGTACGGTTGTAAGAGATTATAAAACTGTAGGCATAAAAGTAATAATTGTTCCCTTTGTAATTGGCTTAGGAACTTTGGTTGCAGCAGCATTTTGTGGGTTGATAATGCCAGTCACCATGAGGGAGGCTTTGGCGATTGGAGGCGGTTTTGGATGGTATTCCTTTGCACCTGTTTTGATTTTAGAAAGAGGACTAATAACTGCAAGTGCAATTTCATTTATGCATAATATATTAAGGGAATTGTTGTCCCTTTTATTTATTCCTCTTGTGGCAAAAAAAATAGGATACTTAGAAAGCATTGCCCTTTGTGCATGCTGTGCCTCAGATGTGTGTTTGCCTGTAATTAGTAAGGCAACAAGAAGTGATATTACTATATACTCATTTATTTCCGGTGTTACATTAAGCGCTATGGTGCCAATAGTTGTTCCACTGTTCTTAGGCTAAAAATACAAATATGAAGGAGCGTTTTGATGAAATATGTTGTACTATATTGGGGTGTAATGGTTATTGGCTACTTTTTTGGAAGTAAGTTCAGAAACATTAAAGAAAAATTTTTTTGGGTTTCTATTCTTCAAATGATATTTATATCCGTACTGGTCTTTTTGATGGGATTAAGGATGGGGTGCAATGACGAGGTAATTGCAAACATAGGTAGTATTGGTCTTGAAGCACTTTTTATTACAGTGGTGCTTATGGCAGGGTCAGTAATAGCCATTTCTGTTACGAGAAGATTTTTCAACATGGACAAGTATGCTTTAAATAAGATAGATATACTAGAACATGGAAAATATGATAATTATGATAACAAAGAAGAAACTGGAGAAGAAAAAACCGGCTCCAATCTTATTACATATCTTATAATAGTATTCGTTATACTAGGAGTATTTTGTGGGTATTTTTTCATAGATAAAATCTTTGGGGATTTAACATACTTTAATGAAATTACAGGAGAATTAATGGTAATTGGGCTGGCACTCATGCTCCATGTGATTGGCTTTGATATGGGACTTTCTGGAACAGTAGTGAAGAACTTTTCGAAAGTAGGGATTAAGGTTATAGCCTTTCCCATAGCTGTGTTAGTTGGCACAACTGCAGCAGCTTTACTACTTGCCTTGATTTTGCCACTAGGTGTAAAAGAGTCATTAGCCATTGCATATGGTTTTGGATGGTACACTTTTGCTCCAGTAGCAATCGCAAACCAGGGGTATGTTATAGCTAGCGCTATATCTTTTATGCATAATGTTATAAGAGAATTGGGAGGAGTAATACTAGCGCCTATGCTTGCAAAAAAAATTGGATATATAGAAGTTGCAAGTCTTCCAGGCGTTGCAGGAATGGATATATTAATTCCTATTATCGAAAAAGCAACTAGACAGGACATCATAGTTTATTCTTTTGCTATTGGAACTATGGAAAGCTTGCTGGTACCGCTTTTAGTACCATTGGTGATAGGATTATAATTTAGATTTACAGGAGAGATAATATAATGAAAAAATTTACAGGCAGTAATAATTACGTGGCATCAAAGGAATTAATGAATGCTGTTAATGTTGCAATTGCATTAGAAAAACCTCTTTTAATTAAGGGGGAACCGGGAACGGGAAAAACTATGTTGGCAGAGGCAATTTCTGAGACATTAGGAATGAAACTACTTATATGGGGAATTAAATCTACGACAAAGGCTCAGGAAGGTCTCTACGTATATGATACGGTGCAGCGATTATATGATAGCCAATTTGGAGAGGGCAATGTATCGGATATAAAACAATATATAAAATTGGGTAAACTGGGAGAAGCCTTTACATCTGAAGAACAGGTTGTACTATTAATTGATGAGATTGACAAAGCTGATATTGAGTTCCCAAATGATCTTTTATGGGAGCTTGACAAGATGGAGTTTTACATCAATGAAACAAAAGAAACAATAAAAACAAGACAAAGACCTATAGTAATAATTACCTCTAATGCAGAGAAGGAATTGCCAGACGCATTCTTAAGGAGATGTATTTTCCATTATATAGATTTTCCTCCTAGAGAAAAAATGGAGGAGATAATTAGAGTTCATTATAGTGACATAGAAGAGAAACTAGTAGACGCAGCCCTTAATACATTCTATGAAATTAGAGAAATGAGGGAAATTCAGAAAAAACCTAGTACTTCAGAATTACTTGATTGGATTATGGCTTTAAACTTAAGCGGTGTTGACATAAAAAAGATCAGTGATGATATTCCTTTTATTGGGGTTCTATTAAAGAAAAACCAGGACATTGATATGGCAAAGGGTTATAGAAATGTTTATTGACTTTTTCTACTTGCTCAGGGGTTCTGGGCTGCCAGTTACTATGGATCAATGGCTTTGTCTTATGAATGCTTTAGAAATGGGTCTGGCAAATTCTTCTTTAATGGAGTTTTATTACTTGTGTAGAAATATACTAGTGAATAGGGAAAGCGATTACGATAAATTTGATATGGCTTTTGCTGAATACTTTAAGGGCGTAGAATCTGTTAAAGATATTCCAGATGAACTATGGAACTGGCTTAACCAAAATGAACTGGAACGAGATATTATGGATAAACCGGATAGTGCTAAAGAATATGACTTTGACAGTCTTATGCAGATGTTTAAGGAGCGTCTTAATGAACAACATGAAAAACACGATGGTGGAAATTATTGGATAGGTACAGGAGGTACATCACCTATGGGACATGGTGGCTATAATCCTGCAGGTATACGAGTAGGAGGGACATCACGTCACCAATCAGCTATAAAGGTTGCGGGAGAGAGAAAGTTCAGAGATTTTCGCCAAGATAATACCCTGGACACAAGGCAATTTCAGATGGCCTTTAGAAAGCTGAGAGAGTTTTCTACAAGGGTAGACGGTGAGAAAAATGAACTGGATGTTGAAGGTACTATTGATGCAACATGTAACAATGGCGGACTTTTAAAAATTGTCTATAATAAACCTAGAAAAAATACTGTAAAGCTACTATTGTTAATAGATTCTGACGGGTCCATGTCTCGTTACTCATCTTTATGCAATCGTCTGTTTCATGCAGTAGACCAATCCACCCATTTAAAAGACTTAAAGGTACTATATTTTCATAATTGCATATATGACTATCTTTTTACTACACCTGACTGTAGCCATGGACATAAAATTGAAACTGACTGGGCGCTTGGCAATTTTGGTAGTGAGTACAAGGTTATTTTTGTAGGAGATGGGGCAATGTCACCTTACGAATTGCTAGCCAAAGGTGGAAATCAGGACTGGTATTCATATAATATGGAGCCGGGAATAACATGGTTAAAAAAGTTTAGAGATAAATACAATAAATGCATATGGCTTAATCCAATAAAAAAAGATCGATGGGATTGGACATATGGAGCTCAGACTATTGGTCATATTCGTAATGTATTTCCAATGTTTGAGCTGACGTTAGATGGTCTTGATGGAGGAATAAAAAAGCTACTAAGCAGATAAAATAACTGAAAATAAATATTTAATTAAAAAAGTCCCACATTTGTCTGACTCTAAAGAGGCTGACAGGGACTTTTTGTCTTAAAAATATATAGCCTTTTCCCAGTCTATCATCACTCTGACCTTTACCCCATCCTTATAAGCTTCTACTGATTCTTCTCTATCAAAGATTTCTCTTGGGGTAACGCATTCTGTTATTTTACCATTATCCATTACCACGATTCTATTCGAGAGTTTTAAAGCTTCTTCTCTACTGTGGGTAACGAAAATGGTAGTCATCTTAAACTTCTCATGCAAAGATTTTAATAGTTTTCCCATTTCAATACGTAAGTTTTGATCAAGGCCGGCAAAAGCTTCATCTAAAAAAAGATATTTTGGTTTTGCAGCTAGACCTCTAGCCAGAGCAACCCTTTGTTGCTGTCCTCCTGATAACTTTGATACCGGGTACTTAGAATAATTTCGTAGTCCTACGGAATCAAGTAGAGCTTCGGCTTGCTCACGCCTTTCGTTTTTGCCAAGGCCAGAAATCTTTAAGGGGAAGGCAACATTGTCTATGACGTTCATATTTGGAAAAAGTCTTAAATCTTGGAAAACTAAGACCATGTTTCTCTTATTAGGAGGAGAGTTATTAATAATTTCATCGTCATCTAAGATATAGCCGCTACTAATATCAACAAGGCCACAAATGGTTTTTAATAAAGTGCTTTTGCCGCAGCCCGAAGGACCTAGCAGGGTGACAAACTCTCCTGATTTTATAGAAAGATTTATATCGGTTAATATGGCTTTTTTATCTAATGATACATGAATCTCCTTTAATTCTAGCATTTTTACCTCCTAAAATTTTATCTGAAATACTAAATACTATCATAGTTGTCAGTAGAAATAGAATGCTATACATTCCGGAAATAGTTCTATCACCACTTTGTATAAATGGTATCATAATCGTTGATAGTGTAATGACATTGCCCCCGCCTATTATGAGGGTAATAAAATATTGGCTGAAGGATACTACAAAACTAATAAAAAAAGAGGTGGCAAAACCGGGAACTAAGACATAGAAGCTAATCTGCCAAAAGCTTTGCCATTGTGAAGCACCTAAAACAGCAGCTTGGTCTTCGAATTTTTTGCCAATAGATTTTGTAACATCATACATTATATTAAAGGAATAAGGCAGTGAACAAATTAGATGTACTATTATTACGCCTAGAACTGTGTCATTTAATCCAATTCGAATAAACGTGATGTGGATTCCCATGGCAAAAGCGGTGGCGGGAACCATTAAGGGAAGAAGGTTCAAAAATAAAAATACTTTCTTGTATTTTAACTTCTCTATAACCAGGGATCTAGAAGCCATAGTACCAATAATTGTTGAAAGAATCCCAACAGAAACTGAGATAAATATACTTGAAATAACAACCCTTAAGATGTTCTTTGCAGCATACAATCCTCTTAGCGATAATTTTGTCGGTAATAAATCCGGAAAACGCCAGGTCTCAGAAACCCCCCAGATTAACAGAATTAAAATGGGAAGTACTATAATAAGGCCAACTAGGGCAAGTAGAATTCTTTTTAATATCTTATTCTCTTTCATTTTGTTCCTCAACGTTATTTAAGTATCTAAAATAGGAAATACAAATTAATACACTAAGGGCAATCATTATAACATTTAATACCATGGCATAAGGTCTGTGGAGTAAATCGGGATGAGTATACTCAATATATGCCATTACCGGAAGAGCTTTTGGCAAGGTTGCTCCTAGTAGAAATGGTAGTTCGTAGGCCCCAAAAGAAAAGGCCAGTATTATTAAAAAACCATTCTTTATAGTAGGAAAACACAATGGTAGGGTTATCGATGTGAATGATTTCCATTTATTGGCTCCAAGAGTCATAGCAGCCTCTTCAAGGGCTATGGAAACTTTTGACATAATAGTCATAACAAAATAACAGATGAAAGGGATTTCTTTCCATAGGTATGCAAGTATTACACCTATCCCAACCTTGTCAAACAGCATTATCGGAAAATTCTCATGTGATGAAATAAAGCCTAGGGCATATAACAATCTTGATAGTAGGCCGGTTTGAGAAAAAATATTAATGACAAAAACTGCAACTACCAAATGAGGTATAATAATAGGCAATTTTACTAGTAACAAGAATTTTGAGTTCGATAATTTTAGGGATACAATTAAATAGCTTAGCAGTGTACCTAAAATAGAGGCTATTATTGAAGATACCAAAGCTATCCACAGACTATAACCTATGGATAGCAGTAACTCTTTATTATTTAAAACTTCTATATAATACTTTAGAGTGGGCTTGGTAAGTCCAAAGGCAGGTATTATACCTAAACTTTGAACTATACCATTAACTAAGCTTATTAAAAAGATTACTATGAGCAAAATAAAGGGTAATATTAAAATTATCTGTTTTGCGGTTTTTTTCATTTAGATGGAACCTCTTCTAACCATATTTCTTCGATAATAGGTACGAATTTTGCGGGTATCTCAGGTATTTGTTTTGACAAAAGTTGATCTTGACTGATTATACCTTTTCCTATTTTTATATTGTCAAAAGTCTCCTTGTCTTTTTCTGTAAGTAAATCATATTCTATGGCTGGGAGAAGCTTGCAATCTTCGTATTTCGTACTTTGCATTTTTGGAGAAAGTATCTCATTTATTACAACAAGGGCACCTTCTTTATTTGGTGAATTTTTTGCAATTGCCATATAGTTGGTATTGCCTATAGTTCCTTTGTCTAATATAAAGCTGCGACTTGTTTCAGTATATAAACCTTTTTCAATATTCAAAGCAATCTGATAGGATTCGTAACTCATTGTCATTACAAGCTCACCATCTGAATACATATTGTCAAGTTGAGAAATTGTAGCTGGGAAAGACTTACCTTGGTTCCAAAGATATTGATTTAATTCTTTGAAATATGAAATTGCAGGGGAGATGTATTCTCGTACAGCCTCTTTATCAGCTTTTAAGTTTTCAAAGCCTTCGGCACCGACAATATCACATATAATATTTCTCACAAAGGCACTACCTGTAAAATCAGGGGGTGCTGGATATGTAACTTTCCCTTTGTACTTCTTTGCAAATTCCATAAGCTGCTTTGCATTTTTAGGTGTTTCTGGAGTTTTGGCTTTATCGTTAATAAGTACCATTTGTGCTTTACTATAAGGTACCTCAAAGCCATTTATAGGATATCCGAAATCTGTTGTTGCGTAATATGCATCTTTGTCTATATATTTTTTATAATTAGGAAGATAGTTAGATATGGGACCAAAGAGCAGATCGTTCTCTTTTGTAGAATAAAAATTTTCACCATTAATCCAGATTAAATCTATAGAACCCTTTGATGTTTCAGCTTGCTTTTCCCCAGCTAGCTTACTAAGAATCTGGTCTATGTCCATAGGTACTCTGTTTAATGTGATGTCGTACTTTTCTTTTACCTCAGGAGCAACAACATTATCAAGCCAATTATTTAAATCAGGGTTGCCTCCCCAACCATAAAAAGATACAGTTTGACCTTTAGCGTTTTCTAAGATTGTTTCAAAATTGGAGTTTGGATCAAATCCACTTTCATTATCTTTGCTAGTACAGCCCAATGATGAAAAAACTACTATAAAGATTAAAGTTGTTATGATAATTTGCGATATGGTTTTTTTCTTCATATTGTCCTCCTATATGTATTTAAGATTAATAAATTGGGTCAACAAATATAGTTGACTATGTCTAATACTATACTCAATCGTATTAAATTGAAGATAGTATTTTTTTTTGATTTTTTGGGTGACATTATAGAAAGTGATAAATAAAATAAGATAATAAAAAAACTGTAAGCTGCTTAGGACTAAGCCTACAGTTTACAGTTTAGAAGTCTAAAAAAAGCTTTTTATTTAGTTGTTAATATAATTAGCTAAAGTATCTAAATACACCTTTAACTTTACCTAAGATTTTTACATCTTTTACTATTATAGGACTCATAGTAGGATTCTCTGGCTGCAGTCTAATATGATCACCTTCGTTATAGAAGGTTTTTACGGTGGCTTCACTTTCGAAACCGTCTATCATTGCAACTACAATTTCACCGTTTCTTGCTGTCTCTTGTTGCTCAACAAGAATGTAATCACCGTCAAAAATACCTGCTTCAATCATGCTGTCTCCTTTAACTGTAAGCATAAAGTTTGAATGACCACCGTTTATGAATCTAGATGGTATAGGGAAAGTGTCTTCTACGTTCTGTTCTGCTAAAATTGGAGTGCCTGCAGCAACACGGCCTACAACAGGAATATCGATGACATCCTCTCGTTGGTTATCGCTGTCATATGAATTATGGGAACTATCGTTACTAGAACCCAGATTCTGGTCCACAAGCATTAATGCTCTTGGTTTAGATGGATCCTTCTTTAGGAACCCCTGCTTAACCAGGCTTTCTATATCTTTATGGGCTGTGGAGGTGGATTTAATTCCTATAGCTGCACAAATTTCTCTTACAGTAGGTGGATAACCTTTCTTTTTTATTTCGTTTTTCATGAAATCAAGGATTTTCTGTTCGCGCACTTTTAATTTTTCCATATATTAACCTCCAAATATGATATAATAAGTCTAAACTATCTTTTTTATTGTATCATAAAAAGAACAAAAAGTAAACAAATGTTTATTTAAAACAAACAAAAAAAGTAATTGACAACAACTTAACGGCATAGTATACTAGTACGGTAATGAAGAAGAAGTTATCCGCTTCTCACCTGCAAGACGAAACAGTTTGTTAGGTTAATAAATGAAATTACGTATGTTAAACGTATATCGAGGCGGATAATTATATCCGCTTTTTTTTAATGTTTTTAGGAGGTGCTGAACAATTAGCAAGGAAAATCAAATCAACGAAGAAATTCGTGATAAAGAGCTTAGAGTTATTGATGAAGATGGAACAATGATTGGTGTTATTAGCCGTGAAGAGGCTTTGAATTTGGCTAACGAAAAGAAATTAGACTTAGTTAATATTTCTCCAAATGCCAAGCCACCAGTTTGCAAAATTCTCGATTATGGAAAATATAGATATGAAATCCAAAAGAGAGAGAAAGAAGCAAAGAAAAAACAAAAAACAACTCAGGTAAAAGAAATTAGACTTAGTACATTTATAGAAGATCACGATATTCAGGTAAAAGCAAAGACAGCTTCAAAATTCCTTAAAGAAGGAGACAAAGTTAAAGTTAGTCTTAGATTTAGAGGAAGAGAAAAGGATTACGCAGTAAGAGGCCGTGAGGTAATGAATAAGTTTGCTGAGGTAACATCAGAAGTTGGGGTAATCGAAAAAAGACCTGAATTTGAAGGCAGAAGTTTGATTATGGTTTTAGCACCAAAAACAGATAAGTAATAAAAAGTAATTAACATAGGAGGAAAAATCATCATGGCAAAGAATAAGATGAAGTCCCATAGAGGAGCATGTAAAAGATTTAAACAGACAGGATCCGGAAAAGTTAAGAGAAATAAGGCATACAAGAGCCATATTCTTACTAAGAAAGCAGCTAAGAGAAAAAGAGGTTTAAGGAAATCTACAACATTAACTAGTGCAGACTTAAAGAGAATGCTAAGATCAATGGCTAAATAAGGATAGGAGGTAAAGAAATATGGCAAGAGTTAAAAATGGAATGAATACACATAAAAAACATAAGAAAATTTTAAAGTTAGCAAAAGGTTTCTATGGTTCAAAGAGCAAAATCTTTAGAGCAGCTAACCCAGCAGTAATGAGATCATTAAGATCAGCTTACGTTGGTAGAAAACATAAAAAGAGAGATTACAGAAAATTATGGATCGCTAGAATCAACGCTGGCGCTAGAATGAATGGAATCACTTATAGCAGACTTATGGATGGATTAAGAAAGTCAGGTATTGAAATCAACAGAAAGATGCTTTCAGAAATGGCTATCTATGATGCTAAAGCATTTTCACAGCTTTGCGAAACAGCTAAAAAAGCTTGCGGAAAATAAATTTAAATCGACAATAGGATTCGACATAATTTAACTCCCTTAACGGGTATACTATATAAATAGTACCTGGAAGGGAGTTTTTTTATTGTGGTTATTTATGGCGAGTATCTATTTTTAGAAAATTTTATAACCGGCATGTTAATAATATATTTTACTATGAACTTTTCTGGACTGCCGGCAAAAAAGCTGCGTATTGTTTTGGGGAGTACTCTCTGTGGGATTTATGCTTTTATTATTTTTGTCAGTATTCACCCTGCAATAGCCCTGGTATCAAAACTGTTTTTTTCTGCTCTTGTGGTTGCAATCGTCTTCGGATTTAAAGGGGCAAAGAAATTCTTTCAAACTATTATACTATTTTACATAATTAGTTTTGCTATGGGAGGCGTGACTATTGGGGCGTTGTACCTTTTTAACTATACAGGTATAACTTCAAACACCGCTGTATATATGGGTGGTATTACATATATGAATATAACTTTAGGGATTCTTTTATTTTATCTGCTAGCAAGTTACTTTTATCAGATGATAAAAGTGAAACGAAGTGAAAAAAGAGTATTTGTTAAGACAAAAATCTGCATAGAAGGACATGAATGGGAATATAACAGTCTTATAGATTCAGGAAACTTTTTAAAAGACCCTATGTCTGAAAGGCCAGTAATAGTAATTGAGGAAGAAGCAGCAAAAACTATTATACACAGTATTAAGGATAAGAATAAAAGATATTGTCTTATACCGTTTCAGACTGTTGGTGTAAAAACGGGCTTTATGGAAGGATATCGGTTAGACCGTCTCATAGTTGACAATATGTACATAGATAAAGCTATTATGGCAATATACAAAGGTGCTTTTTATAAAAAAAATGGACAGAAATACCAGATACTATTACATCAGGAAATGTTAGAAAGGGGAATAATTACCGATGCTGGGGAAAATATATAGATTGCTACTTAGACTAATAAGGGGAGAAGAAAATCAGTTGTTTTACATAGGGGGTAGTGATGTATTACCACCTCCATTAAATTCAGAAGAAGAAAACAAACTACTTATAGAATACAGTAATGGTTGCACAGAGGCAAGAGCTATACTAATTGAAAGGAATTTAAGACTAGTTGTCTATATAGCAAAAAAATTTGAAAATGCCGGTGTCAATGTGGAAGATTTAATTTCTATCGGCACCATTGGTTTAATCAAAGCAGTAAATACATTTAAACTGGATAAACAGATAAAACTCGCAACATATGCTTCCCGCTGCATTGAAAATGAAATTTTGATGTATTTAAGACGTAATACCAGGATAAAAAGTGAAGTTTCTTTGGATGAACCTTTAAATGTTGACTGGGATGGAAACGAACTTTTGCTATCGGACATTTTAGGAACGGACAATGATATAGTATATAGTCACCTTGAAGAAGAGGTAAATAGAAAACTTTTAAAGCATGCTTTGAAAAAATTAAATGAAAGGGAAAAGCAGATTATGGAAATGCGTTTTGGACTTAAGAATGGAAAAGAGATGACGCAGAAAGAGGTGGCTGACGAAATGGGGATTTCTCAATCTTATATATCAAGATTAGAGAAAAAAATAATACTTAGGCTACAACGTGAAGTAAAAAAATTGGGATAATTTGCATCATCTCAAGTAACATAATTTTCATACCATTTGTACATAAATAAATATAAGCAATTAAATAAATATAAATATATAGGTGGTGTGAAATATGGTTAATAAAGTAGAGATATGTGGTGTAAACACATCGAAATTACCAGTATATAAAGACAAAGAAATGAAAGAAATGATGATTCAAATTAAGGAAGGAGATATGGAAACTAGGGAGAAGTTTATCAATGGTAACCTTCGTCTGGTTTTAAGTGTAATTCAGAGGTTTAATAATAGGGGAGAGAATCCTGATGACCTTTTTCAAGTAGGGTGTATTGGATTGATTAAGGCTTTAGACAATTTTGATATGAGTCATGGTGTGAAATTTTCAACATATGCAGTGCCAATGATTATAGGTGAAGTTAGAAGATACCTCAGAGATAATAACAGCATAAGAGTTTCCAGATCATTAAGGGATACAGCATATAAAGCATTAACTGTAAAAGACCAACTATCAAGAATTTTGCAAAGAGAACCTACAATTGCGGAAATATCAAAGGAAATGGAGCTACCTAAAGAAGAAATAGTCTTAGCTATAGATGCTATACAGGATCCAATCTCTCTCTTTGAGCCGGTATTTCACGATGATGGCGATGCAATTTATGTTATGGATCAGGTACAGGATAATAAAAATACCGATGCTAAATGGATTGAAAATATAGCATTGTCTGAGGCTATGTCAAAGCTAACTCCAAGGGAACGCCATATTTTAAACATGAGATTTTTCGAGGGGAAAACACAGATGGAAGTTGCCGAGGAGATTGCAATAAGTCAAGCCCAAGTAAGTAGATTGGAGAAAAACGCATTAAAATATATGAGAAAATATGTTTAGCTAGAATGCTTTACGCAGATAAAAACTGGTGTTATACTTATGTTTATAAATAAGAAAATATCAGGAGAAAGAAAAATGTTAAAAGATAAAGTTGTTTTGCTAGGGGTAACAGGAGGAATAGCAGCATATAAAATCGCATCTCTTGCTAGCAGTCTTGTTAAGGCAGGGGCTACTGTTCATGTTATTATGACTGATAGCGCCTGCAATTTTATTAATCCAATTACCTTTGAAACACTCACAGGGAATAAATGTATTATTGATACTTTTGATAGAAATTTTGATTATGATGTGGAGCATGTTTCACTTGCCAAAAAAGCTGATGTATTTATGATTGCACC
>JAWRJF010000047.1:0-28088 GCA_040307645.1 Anaerovoracaceae bacterium
AGATAATTTCTTTTTTGCCATCTGTTAGTGGCCCGATTTTTCTTACTTCCTTTTTTGCCATTTTAAATAGCCTCCTTTGATAATTCTATCATAGAAGGCTATTGTTTAATACTTATTTACAGACTTTTTTCTACACTCTCAAATAAGCGCATGCTTTAGAAACAAAACTCTAGTTTCTACTGACATGCGCTTTTTAGCCAATTATACGGTTTTTTATTTATTGTTACAAATTAGATTATTAGTATAGTTTCTTATCCTTAGATATCTTTTCTTCTTCTGGCAGATCAAGACCTAAAGTTCCGCCAGGATTCATAATATTGTCTTTATCAAAATAGTTTTTTAAAGCTTTAGTAACTGCATATTCATTTTTGCCTAGGGACCCTTCTAACCAAGGAGCAAACATTTTTCCTATTCCATGATGGTGGCTCATAGATGCACCGCTTTTTTGTATTGCATCTAATATTCCTGCATGATACGCTTTGAAATCTTTTGGATCACTCATTTTAGTGATAAATATCCAGTAAAGATTGGCGCCTTGAGGATAAACATGAGACATGTGAGTCATACATATTGTATTAGGTCTTGATTTACAATACTCTCTGACCTCTTGATGAACTTTGCTCATATTACTCCAATTAACCGTGCATTCCATAGTATCAGTTACAATCCCAAAATCCTGCATAGTATCTCGCAAATACGGATCATTAAAACGGCCCTTTTCCCAAGATTTTGTTACATAGCCTGTGAGAGGAAGCCCACCGAATTGTCTGCATACTTTTTTTGTATGCTTTGCGACATTTTTTGAAAATCCCTTTTCACCATTGGTAAAACCAAGGAAAAGGCACATTTTACCAACCTCCATGCCTTTTGCTTTAAAAAGATGACGAAGGGGAGTATCCATTACACCGTATAGATGAAGCATTATGCTTGTTTCTTCTGGATCAGAAAGTCTGAAAACAGAAGGAAGACCGGCTTCTGACTGCATAATTTCCCTAGCTGCCTCTTGAGCAGTTTCCCAATCTGGGAACATATAAGAATATCTTTTTATTGTCTCTGGCATGTATCTGAAAAATTTAAGTGTGACGTGGGTGAGAACACCAAAAGTTCCTTCGCTGCCCATCATAATTTGATTCAAATCTGGGCCGCATGCTTTTCTTGGATAAGTGTCCGTTTTAATATTGCCAATAGGCGTTGCATACTCCTGTGCAATAACAATGTCAGAAATACAACCATAGTATGTTGAATTTTGTCCAGCGCCTCTAGTTACAACCCAACCACCTACAGAGGAATATTCAAAACTTTGAGGGAAATGTCCGCAGGTGTATGGTCTTTTTGCACCGAATAGCTTTGTTGCGTTGTTTAAGGTTTCTTCTAGTTTAGGACCACTCATGCCGGCTTCAACAGTTATCGTTTGATCAATTTCGTTAAATGATATTACCTTATTAAAACGTAGTCTCATGTCTAGAGATATTCCACCCTTCATACATTCAACACCCCGTGTTACGGAAGAACCTCCACCATAAACATAAACAGGGATCTTTTCTTCTTGGCAAAAAGCTACAATTGCTTCGATTTGTTCTTTAGTATCAGGGTAAATTACAGCATCGGGAACATTTTCTACTATTTGGTTTCTTAGCCTTAAAATATCATACATAGTTTTTCCATAAGCTACAGAAAGTCTAGAATAGTCATCGGTTCTAACAAAATCATCCCCGCATATTTCTTTGAGTCTTTTGATTTGGTCAGATGTGAGTTTAATTGGAATATCAAACTTAACAGGATCCAAGCCTAGGTTTTCTGTGTAGTTTTTAAAGTCTTCGTCGGTTAGTTGAAACAAGTCTTTCATCATTTTATAGAGAGATTCACGTGGAGCTTTTATTTCCATAGGATCACCCCATTTGAAAATAGAACGATAACATTTATCAGAAAATTTTTCATGGAACCATTGTGGTTCAAAGTCTTTATATGGATGTGACATTATTTTTCCTCCATTCCTTTGCTTATATTATAAAGTGGCTTTAATTTATTAAATATTTTAGTATAAATATCGTTGTATATTTTACTGTAGATTTTGTGGACTTCCATATCTGGTGAGAAACAATCCCTTATATGTACCATTGAGGCAGTAGCTTCTTCTATTGAACTAAAGTGGCCTATCCCGGTAAAAGCAATTAAAGAGCTTCCGATTACTGCAGCCTAATGGGTTTGAATTCGATAAACAGGTAATCCAAACATATCAGCAGTTATTTGACAAATTTCTGAACTTCGTGATCCCCCACCAGCTAAATAAATTCCTTTTGTCTCAACTTTCATCCTTTTTTCAAGGCCTTTCATACCTTCCATCAGTGCGAAGTTAATACCCTCTATAATAGCTCTATAAATATGAATTCTAGTATGAAAATCAGAAAAGCCAATAACGGAGCCTTTTGCATTCGGCATAGAAACACCAGGCGTAAAATATGGCTGGAAAACAAGGCCCTGACAACCGGGCGGGATTTCCTTAAGCCTTTGGTTTAAAAGGTCTTCTGCCAATATACCCAGAGACTCTGCTTCTCGTACTTCTTTTAGAGCAAATTCATTTTTAAACCAGGATATTAGCCAGTACCCACGATATATTTCGATTTCGGGATTATAATGTCCCTTATAAGGTGATACATATGGTGGGAAAAATCTTTGGGGTTCCACATATCTATTTATAGTATACTGAATAGTAGCCGTAGTTCCAAAGCTAATAGCGGCTTTCTCAGGAGTAGTACAAGAGAGACCTAAGGTTTCGCAACCTTTGTCAGACCCTGTTGCAACCAGAGGAATTCCTGGAGTAATACCAGTTTGCAAAGATGCCTTTTTAGTAATATGACCTAATATCTCCCCAGGTTGATAAAGCTGACATAATTTCTCCATGGGGATAGGGAAAATACAATAGGTTAAGTCTTTTGGTTTCTGCCATCGACCATGTTTATTATCATATGGTAGATGACCTATTATATTAGCAGTGCAATCAACAAGTTTTCCACAGAAACAATAATTCATATATCCTGATAACATCATGTATTTATGTGTTTTTTCCCATGTTTCAGGTTCATTTGCTTTTATCCAGTTACAATGAGAAATATTACGAATAAATTTAGCCGTATGTGTCATTCCTGCAGCACTAAAAACCATTTGGTTATATGCAGGAAAAGGTGTTTGGATATCAGATTCTCTTTTATCAAGCCATAAAATTGCGGGTCTAACAGGATTTCCATCTTTACCGATGCAAATATCAGTATCTCTAATTGTAGTAATACTAACTGCTTTAATTGAGTTCCAGTCGTCACCGGAAATTTCTTTTAGCTCTAAAGAAGCGTTACATATATTTTCCCAATAAAACTCACCCTTTTGTTCAGCATAACCAGGCTTAATAGAAAAGTATGGCTTACTGAATTTTTTTTGTACCTTATAGATAATTTCACCCCTGTCATCTACAAGAACAGCTCTAAGGCTTTGTGTACCTATATCAAAGGTTAGAACTAAGGGTCTCATAAAAACCTCCTTTAAATATCAAGGGTTGCAACAACAGAAACTGAAGTATTAGCAATGTTTTCAATAATCACATCGCCACATTTTACTCTCCTATCTAATACGATGGAAGAAAGTTCTTTTAATGCATCTTTTATTGCATATTTTGGAATTTCACCATCGGTTCTTACAGGTAAGTAAGGCATATTATCAAATACTGTTTTAACAGTAGTGGTAATGGATCTAGTTGGATCGGTCAATTCAGTTCCAGCAAAACTTTCTCCGCGTTTGCACCTGTTTCCAGAAACGTTAACACTACCATCCTCTAATAGCTGGGCATGAATTTTACAACCATTAGGGCATATTATACAAATTAAATCCTTAGTCATATTCATTTCCCTCCATAGTAAACTTTATTTTTGCCTCTCTATTTATATCAAAGTTAGACAAATCCACTGTGATTTTTTCCATCTCAGGTGGTCTTAAGCTTGAATATTTTTTTCTATATATTACTTTTTCGTTGAGAAGTACTTTTAACTCAGTATGTTCTCGGGTAAACCTACTTCTGAAAAAAAAGTCAACTTTTTCATTGAAAGTGTTTAAGTCGATAAACTGGGGCACAACATAAGAAAAATCGCTAGAATTAACAACTTCTATATTTCTTACTTCATCAGGAGTGTAGTGTGAAGCTGCATAACCTGCTTTTTCACCACTTTCCGAGACATAGTCAACAAGATCATTAACATGTAGGCAGTTACCACAGGCAAAGACACCGGGAACATTAGTCATATAGTTTTGATTACAAATTGGCCCTTTTGTATGTTTAGAAATATCGACATTTAAAGATTCAGCCAATTCATTTTCCGGTATTAGGCCAACCGATAATATCAATGTATCGCAAGGTATAAAATGTTGAGTATCAAGAATAGGTTCCATTTTTTCATTTACTTTTGCTACTTTTATACCGGTTAGTCTTTCCCGGCCGCAAACCTCAGTTACAGTTTCGGACAGATAAAGTGGAATATTAAAATCATATAGGCACTGATATATATTTCTCATTAAACCACTTGGCTCTGACTTGGCTTCGTATACTCCAAGGACATTTGCACCTTCTAGTGTCAGCCTTCGTGCCATAATCAGGCCTATATCCCCAGAACCTAAAATGATACAGTTTTTGCCGGGAAGTTGCCCTAAAACATTAATAAAATACTGCGCACTTCCAGCAGTTAAAACGCCTGCAGGTCTGGTGCCATGAATAGAAACTTGTTTAGCTGTTCTCTCTCTGCAACCTGTAGCGAAAACTATAGTTTTTGTAAGAACCTGTTCAATACCTGTACTTTTAATTAAAGTGAGTTTAAACCCGTTAGTGACCTTTTCTATTTTTGATGCAAAAGTAGAAATACTTATGTCAATCTCCGTATGTTCTAACAAGCGGGTATAACGAGTAGCGTATTCACATCCAGATAATCTTTCTCCGAATCGAATTACACCAAAACCATCATGAATGCATTGTTTTAAAACACCGCCCAGTCTTTCTTCCCTCTCTATTAATAAAACATCACTGTCTTCTTCATTTGCTTTTATGGCAGCTGCAAGGCCTGCAGGGCCACCACCAATTACTGTTACGTCATATATTTTCATAGTGCCCTCCTTTTTGGCCAAAAAATATATTGCTGCCGGGGTAACCTTTTTCTACTTTATCAAGGGGTAAATTTTTCTCTTTGGAAATAAGTTTAATAACCTGTTGACCACAGAAACCACCTTGACACCTGCCCATTCCTGGACGCACACGTCTTTTTATTCCGTCAACTGTTGCACATGGCAAGTTTCTCCTCATTGCATCTAATATTTCTCCTTTGCTTATTTCTTCACATCTGCAAACTATCTCTCCGTAGTCAGGGTTGTTCTTGATAAGAGCATTTCTTTCTTCTAAAGATAATTCTTTGGGATTAATAATTCCTTTTCTAACAGGATTAAAGTTTTTATTAATTTCAACGTCCATAATTTTCTGTAGATTTGTAAGGGCTAATTCTTCGATTTTCAAAGCAATTGCTGGAGCTGCGGTTAGCCCTGGGGACTGTATGCCTGCTGCATGGATTATGTTATCTGTAAAACGTCCATTTTCTACGATGAAATCCTCTTCGTAGGTGGCAGCTCTAATCCCAGTAAAATATGTAATAATATCCTGGGTGTTAAGCCACTTTCCGGCATGGTTATGTTTTTCAAAAGAATTCTCAATACTTTCTCTGTTAGTAGAAAAATTTTCTTTATCCATAGTTTCAATTGCATCAGGACCTATGAGAACGTTTCCGTCGACGGTAGAAACGATTCCGCCACCTTTAGTATGAGAAGTTTTAGATTGTGTACCTAAAAGTGAATATATAGTGTTTATATTCTTTTTTGTTTTTTTATCTAATATAGCGTTGGTCCCTTTACGTGGATGAATAGAAAAATATCTATCGTTGGCAAGTTTAGCTATTTCTTCTGCAAAGACGCCGGCTGCATTTATTACTAATTTAGGATAAAGTGTACCACGATTGGTATCAACACTTACGATATGATTATTTTTTACGTTCATTTTAGTTACGGCAGTATTAAGGCTGATTTCAACACCATTTTCGATTGCATTTTCAGCAAGAGCTATAGTAAGGCCATATGGGCAAATTATACCGGCCCCATCAAAATATAGGGCACTTTTTGCCTCATTGGAAATTCCAGGCTCGATTTTATGTAGTTGTTTATTAGTAAGGACATGTGCTCTGCCTGAAACCGTTGCGTTCCAATATGGTATAGATAAATAAAGTAACGGCAGTTGCCATGCTTTTTTAAAACATAGATATTGTCCTGTACGTTTAAAAGGAACATCCAGTTCTTTGCATAAGGTGTCATATCTTTTATTACCTATATTATTTAATTTCTTTTTTAATAAGCCAGGGGCTATATCAATTCCAGGATGAATCATCCCATCATTTCTCGAAGATGCATGTAGAGCAACATCGTATTCTTTTTCAACTAACAAAATGTTAAGTTTATTCTTAGAAAGTTCCCTAGCTATAGCACATCCAACTACTCCTCCGCCAATTATAAGTACATCAACTTCTTTACCATTAAGATAATTGTCTATATTTTTCGGAATGATTGTGGGAGATGGTTTATCCCCTTTTACTTGGATATCATTTATTACATGTTGCTTGCTGCCCTTTTTAGCATGCTTTAAGCCCAGGGCTACAACTTCATCCCAAGTATCCGCTTGACCAGTTAGATGTATAAAATCTTTTGTCTTCTCAGCATGAATATTATTCATTGCTCATACCTCCAAACCACTAATATCTTGCAAAAGTTAGTCGTTCGGCTAACTTAATTTGATTATATATAGAAAAGATAAAAAGGTCAATATAGCTTTTATAAATTATAGCTTATATTGACAATAATAATAAAAACAAGTAGACTTAGTTTAATTATAAGTTAATATATATTTATAGAAGGAGGAGAGATGGCAGCACCTCATAATGATAATATAAGGGAAAAAATACTAGACAGTGCAACACGGCTGCTTAAGGAAAAATATTTTGCTGATATTACCCTTGCAGAAATCGCAAAAAATGCAGGGGTTACTAAAGGTAGCGTTTATTATTATTATAAAAATAAAGATGATATTTTATATGATATTGCAGATGGATATTTAAACCTCCTTTATAATGATTTGTTGATTTGGATAGAAGATAAAAATAAAGATACATCCTTTCCTCGAATGATTAGGTATGCATTAAAGAGAGGTATAGAGGATCCGGGTAAAAGTTTACGAATGCATTTAACTGTAGATGCAATTTCAGGCAATGAGACTATTAGAAAAAAGCTTTTGGCAAAATACGATTCATTTAGAAAGGTATTTGCAGAAAAGGTGGTAGAGAGAAAAGCTGGGGCGGATGGGCAGTACTATGCTTGGCTTATTTTGACTGTTGTAGACGGACTTCTTATTCAGACTTTATTGGGGAATGAAGAGTTGGACACGGATAATTTTATAGAAAACTTTGTTAAAGAAGTAGAAAAGTAATCTAGAAAGGATTTTGTTATGGAAAAAGAAAAAGTAGAAAGAGACTTTAATAATGTATTAAACTTTGGCGGAATGGAAGAAATCGAGGATAAATATTTCTATCTGGACAAAGCTTATGAAGCAGAGACAGAGGAAGAAGCTAAAAGATATGCAAAAAAGGCCCTCAAACTAGACGGAAGATGCATTGAGGCAGAACTTCTATTATTAGACCTTGCAGATTATACTCCTGAAGAATATATGAAAAGGTTGCAGAAAATAATAGATAAAGAAAAAGATTGTTTAGTAGAAGAAGGCTTTTTTGCCGAGGAATGTATTGGACAGTTTTATGGAATTTTTGAGACAAGACCTTATATGAGAGCATTAAATGAACTGTTTATGTTATACCAAACCGTTGGTAAATATAGAAAAGCACTAGCAATCGGTGAAGAGTTACTTCGTCTAAATAAAAATGATAATTTAGGTGTACGTTATTCTATGATTACTATTTTTGCTTTGCTAGAGGAGAGACAAAAGTGTGAGGACCTTTATAAAGAATACGAAGAAGATACGGTAGCCATGCTATTGCCGCTTGTAGCCCTATATTATAAAGTAGAGGACGAGACTAATTCAAAGAGATATATAAAGAAGTTATATAAGGCTAATAATAACATAAAGAGGTTTTTAGAAGAAGAATTATCAGAAGAAGAATTAGAGGAATATAACCCTGAAAGAGGAATTAGAATGGGTAATTTGGAAGAAGTTTTAGAAGCGTTAGAGTATGGGTCATCATTGTATTTATCTTCACCTGGCTTTTTTCCATGGTTAAAAATTAAATTAAGAAAGATTCTTAAATAAAAAAAGGCCATTGCGTAACTTATATGCAATGGCCTTTTTTTAAAATTAAAGCAAACCTTAAATTATAAGCCTAGTTGCGAAATTAACTGTGGTTTTGATAATGCGCCAACAGTTTTAGCAGATATTTCTCCATGCTTAAACAAGATACAGGTTGGAATTGTCATTACTCCGAATCTAGTTGCAAGCTCAACTTCTTCATCTACATTTACTTTACATACTTTTACTTTTCCATCGTATTCTGTCGCAACTTCTTCCACAACAGGTCCAAGCATTCTGCAAGGGCCACACCATGATGCCCAAAAATCTACTAATACTGGAATTTCTGATTTTACTACTTCTTTTTCGAACATGTCTTTAGTTAAATTGATTACCATATTACTTACTTCCTTTCTTCTTGTCTCTTCTTATCTTTTTCAATAAGTTCACTTAAGGACTCTCTAATAGTGCCTTCTACATTTTCAACAAGACTTGATACTTCATGTCTGGAAAGGCTAGCGGTATCAATGGCTGGATGAATTACAAAGTCTATATCGCCGCCTTTAAAAAGTCCGGTTTCTTCATAGATCTTATAGGTACCATTAATAGTTACTGGTACAACAGGAACTTTTGCCCTGGTTGCTAGTTTAAAGCTACCAGGCTTAAATTGTTTCATAGGCCCACCTTGGCTTCTTGTTCCTTCAGGAAAAATTACTAAAGAAAACCCATTTTTTAAAAGTTCAACACCGTCATTAATTGATTTCAAAGCTTCACGGGCATCACCTCTTTTTATAAAAACACCTCTGATACAGCTTATCCACTTCCCAAAATATGGTAGTTTTTGCAAGTTATCACGTGCAATAAATCCAATCTGCCTATTAAGGATAGCTTCAAAGAACACTATAATATCTGCATACCCTTGATGGTTAGAAATAAACACAACAGGTCCATCCTTTGGAATGTTTTCCCTACCTGTTACATTTATTCTCATACCGAACATTTCTGTTACAATATGAGACCACTTATGTGTAGCTTCAGAGATTATCTCTCTTTCCTTATCGAAATCACCGGAATTTCTTGCTGCTTCAATATCTTTAATATAGTAGTTAAATACGCTTACAGATCTGAATAATCTGTAGCCTAGTGGAATGTTTCTAATTATTTTCAAAATATAGCCTCCATAAGTACATATTTATATCTTTAATATACCACAAAAACCAGAGGCTATGCCATATAAAACTGCATATTGATTTTAATAAATTATGTGTATACCAATTAAATAGTGGTATAATACAATAAAAGAAGAAAGTAGGGATGAAAAACAATTTGGGGAAGAATAATAAAAGAATTTTAATTGCAGGGTGTGCTTTGATTTGCTTCGCTTTGATAGCATATTTTGTTTCAAAAGATAGTGTAATTATGTTTGATACAATTATTAGACAATGGTTCTATGATTTGAGAAATCCTTTTTTAAACGGAATAATGATTTTTATTACATATTTAGGAAATTGGCAGTCAGTAGTGTTATTGTGCTTAGTACTATTAATAATAAAAAAGACCCGAAAAAGCATTGGACTTACAGTATCTGTCACGGCAATAATATCAACAGTATTATATAAAATAATTAAAGAAATATTTAAAAGAGCCAGACCTGATGTTGCAGTTAGAATCATAAAGCAAGGGGGGTATTCCTTTCCAAGTGGACATTCTTTTAACTGTATTGTTATTTATGGGCTTTTGATATATTTGATTAGAAGGTATTGTAAAAACAAAAAAACTGCAAATATATTAACAGCACTTATTTCTATACTGATTTTTTTAATAGGGATAAGTCGAATATATGTAGGCGTACATTTCCCTACAGATGTATTGGGCGGATGGAGCTTGGGAATTGCATTTTTAGTATTAGTAATAAATATTTTGGAGGGTAAAAGAAAAAATGAAGAGTTATAATTCAATCATTGAAACTATTGGTAAAACACCTCTGATGAGATTAAATAAAATTGAAATGATTACATCAGCAGGGGCAAATATATATGGTAAGCTGGAAGCTTTTAACCCAGCAGGAAGCATAAAAGATAGAGTAGCTATTTCTATGATATTAGATGCAGAAAGAAAAGGGATTATAACCCCTGGAGCAACGATAATAGAACCAACTAGTGGCAATACAGGAATAGGACTTGCATCTGTTGCTGCAGCCAAGGGCTATAACGCAGTCTTTGTGTTGCCTGAATCAATGAGTGTTGAGAGAAGAAACCTGCTTAAGGCATATGGTGCGGAAGTCGTTTTAACAGAGGCCTCTAAAGGGATGAAGGGATCCATTGAAAAGGCAATAGAACTTTCCAAAACCATAGAAGGCAGCTTTATACCGGGGCAGTTTGATAATTATGCAAATGTTGAAGCCCATATTCAAACAACCGGGCCAGAGATATGGAATGACTTAGAAGGAAAAGTTGATATATTTGTGGCGGGGATCGGAACAGGTGGCACAATAACAGGAAATGGTGTTTATCTAAAATCTAAAAATCCTAACATAAAAGTTGTAGCGGTAGAGCCTGCAAACTCACCGTTGATTACGGAAGGCAGGACAGGGAGTCATAATTTACAGGGGATTGGACCTAATTTTGTTCCATCAATTTTACAAAGAGAAGTTATCGATGAGGTGATTACAGTTATGGAAGAAAATGCCTATGATATGAGTAGAAAATTAGCTAGAGAAGAAGGATATCTTGCAGGGATATCATCTGGGGCTGCACTTTGGGCAGCCGTGGAAATTTCTAAAAGAGAAGAAAATAAAAACAAAAATATTGTTGTTGTTCTACCTGATTCAGGGGAAAGATATTTATCAACAGTTCTATTCTCTGAATAAATAGTATTTGATGTTAGTTAAAAGGAGACGAAATGGCTGTAACAGTTAAAGATTTATTAAACCTTGAAGTTATGCGGGATTTTAAATTAATGGCAGGAGAGGGTGGATTAAATAAACCTATTAAAGAAACAGAAATTCTTGATTTTGAATTTGTAACAGATATGAAGAGTACGCGAGATAGAATTTTTAATGGAGAGAGCCTAGTATTGACCAGTCTTCTTTTTGCAAAAGATAATCCGGATATAATTTTAGAGGCAATAAAATGGATCTATGAAATGAATGTTAGTGCATTAGCATTTAAACCTGTGATTTTTAAAGACTTGCCGGAAGAAGTTATTAATTTTGCAAATAAAAAAGACTTTCCTATATTGTCTTTTGGTAGAGACGAATTTTTTGAAGATATAATTTTTGCAATAAAAGAGGAAACCTCTAGAGACAATAAACTTTTAGCATTAGAGTTACTGATTGAAAATGCAACAAATAATAATTTAACACTTTCGGATGACATTAGATTAAAAGAGAAACTTAATCCAAATTTTAAACAATATATAAGATGTATTTTTATTGAAGAACAAGGCATGGATGAGTTTAAGGCTAAAGAAAAGATAAAGAAAATATTTATACCAGAGAAGATCTCCAGAAAAATATTAATAAGCAAATATAAGAATATGTATTGCATTATTTTATCACAAGATGAAGAAGCGGAGTCCAGATTTGATGCATTGCTTCAGGATGTGCTTGTTGCTGTTGAAATAGCAACTAATGAGATTACTATAGGGATAAGCAGAATAAGTGGCGAAGAAGGTATACTCAATAAACTTATTAAGGAGGCATACTGGTCTTTGATTGTGGCAAAAGTAGAAAATACTGAGAAGATAAATTTTGATAATATCGGGATATATAAAATGTTAATGCCATATATAAATGATGTGAACATAACAAATTATATGGAAGAATATCTTGCGCCATTATTTAGTGAGGAAGAAAAAGATGGAGAACTACTTAGAACAGCCGTGGAGTATATTAAGTCAAAAGGTGACATGGTAGAAACCTCGCGAAGGATGTTTTGTCATAAAAATACCATAAGGTACAGGATAGGCAAACTACAAGAAAAGCTTGATTATAAAAGTACGGAAAGAGAGTTTTATGAGAATCTTTCAATGGCAATAAAAATTTATATGTTAAAAATGTATATTTAAGAGAGCGCTGCTTCTCCAAGATTTATTGGAGGCGGCGTTTTTGTTTTATATACAAAAAATATGCTAACATTTAAAATATTAAACAAAGTAATTTGACAGATAAAATTGTATAATCTAAATAATTAAGTGGGAGAAAAAATGTTTGGGGGTTCATCCTTTATTTTTCTACCCAATATAAGTCCTAAAAAATTCCTTTAACTTAATTAATAAAATCCGTATTTTAATGACCCCCAAACACCTTTATTTTAATACTGCGCCAGGTCCCCTGTCAAAGAAAATACTTTTAGAACTTGTCAAAAGGGGAATGCCATAACAAACCTTCACGTTTTCGGGAAGGCATTTTATTTTTATAGCACCTTTTCCAGCGGAGTACATTACTCTATTATCTATTCTATTATCGGCAGCGATTGAAACAGCAGATCCAATGGCAATTCCAAGATCAGTGATATTAAAGGCACAGTTTGCTCCTGCCTTTACCTTCTCCGAACAGTTTTTAAATCCACACATCATGCAGTTATCCAATCCAAAAGGAATATCTTTTACACCAATAATAACCACAGCTTGGCTATTATCCACATTCCCAGCATCCCTTCTAATAAAATCTTCGTTATACTCATCTGCAAGATCTCTCATTGCATTGGCTAGATTGTCTTTATCTTTGCCAGAAAGAATAAGAGAGACCACATTATCCTTTCCACTGCCTTTAGGCGCAGTACGAGCAGCCGCCACCATAAGGTCTGCAACATGAAAAATTGAATCACGTTCTGCATCAATCATATTTTTAATCATTATATACCTCCTAAAAACACTTTATTCAGATATGAGAATTATACAATGCCTTGCACCTATAGTAAAGTTGATATAGAATAAAAGATATAATAAAGACGAGGAAAGGTATAGAAATGAAAGAACCTACTTTAATAATAATGGCTGCAGGAATGGGCTCCCGCTATGGAGGCCTAAAACAGATTGATCCTATAAGCGACAAGGGCGAAATAATATTAGATTTTTCACTATATGACGCAATGATGGCTGGTTTTAAAAATGTAATATTTATAATCAAGAAAGAAAATGAAAAAGATTTTAGAGAGTTAATAGATAGTAGAGCTGGGAAATATCTAAACGTAAAATATGCGTTTCAAGAGTTGAATGATTTACCAAAAGGGTATTCTGTTCCACAAGACAGGATAAAACCTTGGGGGACTTGCCATGCAGTATTAAGTGCAAGACATTTAATAGATGGTCCTTTTGCGGTAATAAATGCAGATGACTTTTATGGCGCTTCAGCGTTTCAAGTTATGTATGAATTCTTAACAAAAGTAGAAGATAAAGAAACATATAACTTTGCCATGGTTGGATATAAACTTTCAAAAACACTTACAGAAAATGGACATGTCGCAAGAGGTGTTTGTAAGGTTGACCCTCAGGAATACCTAGTGGATATCGTTGAAAGAACAAAAATTATGTGGCGAAAAGGCGAAATAGCGTTTACTGAGGATAATGGTGAAACATGGGAAAATATAGACGGAGAGACTACTGTTTCAATGAATTTCTGGGGCTTTACAAAATCTATGATGGAAGAAATGGAAAAAAGATTTCCTGATTTTTTAGAAAAAACAATGACAAGTAATCCATTAAAAGGCGAGTATTTTTTGCCAGGTGTTGTAGACCAGCTTATTAAAGAGAATAAGGCCAAAGTAAAGGTTTTAAAATCTCATGATAAATGGTTTGGTGTTACATACAAAGAAGATAAAGAGAGAGTTGTTGACGCAATACAGTCAATGAAAGACAAAGGTCTGTATCCGGAAATGCTTTGGAGATAAAATAAATAACGCCCCAAAAGGTAATTAGAATTAGAGAATTTAGATTTTCTCTCAAATTAACGAGTTTAGTATAATTGCTCAAAAAGCGCATGTCAATATAAACCATGAATTTGGTTTTAAGTCATGCGCTTTTATTTTTTAGATTGGCATCCTGCCATCATACCTTTGATAATTCTATCATAGAAGGCTATTGTTTAATACTTATTTACAGACTTTTTTCTACACTCTCTTAATAACTGGGAGTCCATAAAGAAGCGAAAAACACTTGAGATACCAGGCAGCTGTACAGAAGCACAAGTAAGTCATATACTTTCTAGTAGATTCAGCAGAGAACCACTAGGATGGAGTGAAAAAGGTCTTGGCAAGTTGACAAAGCTTCGGGTATATGTAAAAAATGGTGGAGTAATTAAAAATACTGATTTTAAAAAAACAGAAACAAAAGAAAAATATATAGAATATGCAGATAGATTCATAAATGAAACTATTGAAAAAGCAACTGATTTCAGCATATTCGATCCAATTAGTCCAGTGCTTGATGGAGCACGAGGGACACAATTAATTGTAAAGGGTTATGGAAAAATATATGATAAGTTAATAAATTGACCTAGGGGTTTGTCAAGAAAAAACTCCACAACAAATTGGCACTGTCTTTAAATTGCTTAAAATTGACAAAATATTCTGAACGCGTTAATATTGATTTATGATATAATTTAATGTTAAAGAAATGGAGGAATACGATGAATTAATTGAAAGTGTGTTAAACCTATTGGAAAAGTTATGAAGTTGAACAAAATGGATTTGATAGCACAACACAACACAATTATGAAATTCAGCAATTGAAGGAAAAAACAAACACATAGTTATGGAACATAAGTTTATGCTACCAATTTCAGCTAATATACCGGCACTAAATACAGGACCGATTCCAGGAATTGAATTTAACACTTGATATTCGACAGGGTTAAGACCTTTAACTGTTTTTAGCATTGCAAATTCGCTGAATTTAAGAAAAATATTGTTGAGCATATATGTTTTTTCTCTAGCAATACATTCTGTAATATGAAGTCGGTGCCTTGTAAGTCTTTGGAGAGCTAAGTATTGTGAACCACGCCATGGGTCGATACTGATTCTACCAACTCTAGCGAAATCAGCAATAACAAAGGAATCTATTCCGTCAGCTTTACCGATGGCATTAAAAGATTTTTTGTAATTTGCTACTTCTTTAGGATTAATATAATACACTTGAGTGGAGAATGGAGCAAGTAACTCGCAAGTCGAAAGATAATTAGCAATGTGCCCACCATAGAATCCCGTTGATTCAAGTGCAATTATGACATATTTGAAATCATGATGAGCCTCCAATATGGATGCTATTTCAGTTTCTAATTGCTAGGCACCGCCTTGAGCATTTGGAGTTGATTTCATTTTGATAAAGAAATTTTGATTAAAATCAATGGCAGAAACAACGTTAGTACGAGAACCTATATCGATGCCTACAAATAGCGTTGACAAGTAATCTATTTTCTTCATGGATTAGCACCACCTTTCTGTTAAAAATGTACGTTAATGCTGAGCAGAGATGTAATTCTCTGTTCAAAAGAGAAGTTTGTAACCTTCTTTTAACTGGCTACAAACTTATTATACGAGGAGACTTGCTATGAAAAAAATAATTTTTGCAAGTATTTGTCTAGTTTTAGTTTTGTATCTGTTAGGATGTCAAGAGAAAGGTACGGATAATTCATCAAAGGCACCAGTGATAGCCTATGAAAAACTTAATGTGGATATTGACTTGTTGGAAGCTGAAAGCCCCACATGCTGTTATACCGATGAATCCCAGATGATATTTTCTGTTGGGGTGAGAAATGGTGCCCAAGACGGTCCATTGGTAAATACAACTAGATTGGTAATTTATGATTATAGTAGTGGTAAAATAACAAAAGAGTACCTCATTGATTCTGAAGCATACATTTATAATGCAATGCCATATGGCGATGGAATTCTTTTTTCTACTTATGGAAACCTTGACGAAAAAAAGACTTTATGGAAGGTCCAGCATATTTCTGAGAAGGGAATAAAGACCATTGATAGAGGCTATGCTCGAAGCTATGACCTTATCCCTAATTTTGGAATTAATAAGGAAGGAATTATTTATTGTTATGAAGATATAGATGAGGGGGAATATACATTTGGAGTAAAAGCTGTTAATGGATTAAATTCTGATATAGTTTTCTCAGAGGAGTCGGATTATAGGCTTGTGAATCCTGGAAGATTTCCTTGTAACAATAACAATTACATGTTAATGGTTGGAAAATTAAAGGATGATTATGCAACTATGGTGATTGGGGATCAATCAGGAATTACAGGTAAATATCCACTAAAGGAAAAGCTATCTTCATATGGCATAAATGATAATATGGCAATATGCTCTAGCGTAAAGACACAAGATGAGTATTCTTTGCATACAGTTAATCTTAAAACAAGGGAAGAAGACCATACTAATAGTGGAAGACCATTGTTCCGTATTGAGGGCAGCGGAGATTCCTTTGTTAGTGTAGATTCTAAATTTAACCTATTTGTAATTAATAATAGTGAAGAGGTAACTAAGGTGGAGTTTGACCCACCAGGAGAAATAGGAAAAGGATATTTTTCTTTTGTTCTGTTTTATCCAATTTCAAATGGAAATTATATAGCATTGTTTGACAATGAACATTACTATAAAATGAAAGTTAGTTATAGATAAAATTGCAGCAGAAGGCGAAAATTAATTTCACCACATCAACATTTATTATGAGCGTCTTTTGGTATGTGTTAAGCTAAGAGACCGTTATTTTATACGTGTTTTGTACACGAAAGATAAATTTTTATAGATGAATATATTAGCTGATAAGCGGATGAGAAAAAATGTCGAAAAACATATTGATGTTTTAATATTGCCCAAAATTAAAATAAAAGCTTGTATTTTAATAATAAACCTAGTATACTAGTTTAGTATGGAAATTCCATATAATCTCTGCGTAAGCATGGGGCTTACGCCATTTGGTCCACAGGGAGGTGAAAAAAATGATAAATTATGAAGTTATGTTCATTATCGAACCTACTTTAGAAGATGCAAAAAAAGAAGCAACAGTTGAAACAGTAAAAGAAATCATTGGTGCTGACGGTGAAGTTTCCAAAGTAGATGTTTGGGGAATGAGAAAGCTTGCTTATCCTATCGAAAAGAAATTTGAGGGATACTACGTTGTTGTAGAATTTAAAGCAAATCCTACATTGCCTAAAGAACTAGACAGAAGACTTAGAATCTCAGATAACGTAATGAGACACATGATCATCAACAAAGATGCAAAATAGGAATGGGGTGTAGTTCATGAATAGTGTTGCACTAATTGGTAGACTTACAAGAGACCCTGAGGTTAGATATACGCCAAGTACTCAGATGGCAGTTGCTACATTTTCAATTGCAATTGACAGACCTGTAAGAGCAGGTGGGGAAAGACAGACAGATTTTCCTAGAATAACTGTTTTTGGTAAACAGGCGGAAAACTGTGAAAAATATCTTGCTAAAGGTAGACTTGTAGGAGTACAAGGTAGACTACAGACCGGTAGCTACAAGAATAAAGATGGGGCTACAGTTTATACAACTGATGTCGTTGCAGACAGAGTAGAATTTTTGGAATGGGGAGATAGACCACAAGGGTCACAGTCTTCTCCAAAATCAGTTGCGGAAGAAATTCCAGATTCCTTCCAGGCGATTGACGAGGATGTTCCGTTCTAAAGGAAAGGAGATAATATCATGATGGATAAAAGACGTGGCGGTGGCATGAGAAGAAAAAAAGTATGCCAATTCTGCGCTGATAAAACAGAAGCCATAGATTACAAAGATGTTGAAAAACTTAGAAAGTATATTACTGAAAGAGGTAAGATTCTTCCTAAGAGAATAACAGGAACATGTGCTGTACATCAGAGAGAAGTAACAACAGCTATTAAAAGAGCTAGAATCGTTGCATTACTTCCTTATGTTGCAGACTAATCTAAATATAGAATTAAGAGAAGAGTTTATAAAAGCTCTGTAAATTAATAAAAAATATGAAGCCTTCTAGAATAAAAATGATTTTATTCTAGAAGGCTTTTATATTTGGTTTCCTGGGATAATTTCAAAATAGTCTAATATTTAATAAATATACATAGTAAAGTGTTAATAGAGTAAAGTGATAAGGAGGGAAAGAGTAAAAGCATAGGAGCAATATAACATAAAAAAATCACGTGCATAACTTGAAAAATACAAAAAGTAAAGCAAAAAACTATAGAAAAAAGAAAAGAAAAAAGGTATAATATTAAAAAAAGATACATGGCAGTATTTGTGAATATTTATACATTGTTATAAATATAAATAGTATGAAAAGGAGAGATACTATGGCAGTGATAATTAATGGACATGACCTTACAGTAGAAGAGGTCATTAGAGTTGCTCGTGGCTTTGAAAAAGTAGAAATATCAAAGGATGCCGAGAAAGCTGTAAAAAAAGCAAGAGATTATATCGAAAAGAAACTTGAGGAGGGGGCCGTAATTTATGGGTTAACCACAGGTTTTGGAAAATTTGCTAATGTTGTAATTTCAAAAGAAGAAACTGCAGATTTACAAAGAAATTTAATTATTAGTCATACTTGCGCACTAGGGGAGCCTTATCCAAAGCAGTGCGTAAGAGCAGCGATGCTACTTAGGTGCAATGCCTTATCTAGAGGTAATTCCGGTATTAGACTTGAAACCCTTAAGACACTAGTTGACATGTTAAATAAAGGTATTCACCCAGTAATTCCACAGAAGGGTTCATTGGGTGCCTCTGGAGATTTAGCACCTTTATCTCATATTGCATTAGGATTAATAGGACAGGGCAAAGTTGAATATCAAGATAAAATAATGGATGCTAAAGAAGCCATGGATATAGTTGGAATTACACCGGTTGAGTTAGCTGCAAAAGAGGGGTTGGCTTTAAATAACGGAACACAAATGATGACAGCTGTAGGAGTAAATGTTCTTTGGGATGCAATGAATTTATTAAAGGTTGCAGATATTGCTACAGCAATGACTGCAGAAGCTCTACATGGCATAACAAAAGCTTATGATCATAAGGTTCATGATTTAAGAGGACATAAAGGTCAAAAAATAGTAGCGGAGAATTTATTGGATTTGCTAAAGGGAAGCAAAAATGCTCTTGATGTGCAACCCACAAAAGTTCAGGATCCATACTCATTAAGATGTATTCCTCAGATTCATGGAGCATCTCGAGATGCCATAGAATATGTTTATGAGGCGGTATCAAGGGAAATTAACGCTGTAACAGATAATCCACTTGTTTTCCCTGATGAAGACGAAGTTATTTCGGGCGGAAATTTCCATGGGCAACCTATGGCGCTTGCTTTTGACTTTATGAAAATTGCAATATCAGAGTTGGCAGACGTTTCGGAGAGAAGAGCAGAGAGATTAATTAATCCTGCATTGTCTGAGGGATTACCAGGTTTTTTAACAAAACATGGTGGAGTATGTTCTGGCTTCATGATTGCACAATATGCAGCAGCATCTATGGTTTCTGAAAACAAAATATATGATCACCCTGCATGTGTTGACTCTATTCCATCTTCCGGTAACCAAGAGGATCATGTATCTATGGGAACAACTTCTGCTAGAACAGCAGCATTGGTATTAGACAATGCACAAAAAGTTTTAGGCATTGAACTTGCTGCAGCGGCCCAAGGAATATGGTTAAGGGAAGAGATTGGGGAAAGTAATATTGAGAAATTAGCTCCTGCAACAAAGGCAGCATATGATTACATAAGAAGTGTATCTGAACCGGTAGATCGTGATGTTGTAATGCATGATGAACTAGTTAAATTTGATAATATGATAAAAGACAACTCAATAGTAGAAGCTGTTGAGAGAGTAATAAAATTAAAATAGGAGGTAAATAAATGTTAGATAATAAAACAATAGAAGGCGCAATGACGATTAAGTTAGGCAATGAGTATCCTGATTATCCTCAGTTTTTAGATGGAATTAGAAGAGCTCCAGATAGAGGCTTTAGACTTACAAAGGAGCAGACTAAAATTGCTCTTAAAAATGCATTACGTTATGTTCCTGAAGAATTACATGAAAAATTAGCTCCTGAATTTATGGAAGAATTAACGACAAGAGGGCGAATATATGCTTATAGATACAGACCGGAAGGCAGACTGTACGGAAAGCCAATTGGGGAGTATAAGGGTAAATGTCTTGCAGGAAAAGCCTTTCAGGTTATGATTGAAAATAACCTTGATTTTGAAGTTGCACTTTATCCATATGAATTAGTAACATATGGCGAGACTGGATCTGTTTGTCAAAATTGGCTTCAGTATAGATTGATAAAAAAATATTTAGAAGAATTGACAGAAGAACAGACTCTTGTAATTGAGTCAGGACACCCTCTAGGACTATTTCCTTCTAAAAAGACAGCTCCAAGAGTTGTGATTACTAACTCACTTATGATTGGTATGTATGATAACTTAGACGATTGGGAAATTGCTGAGGAAATGGGCGTTGCTAACTATGGGCAGATGACAGCTGGCGGTTGGATGTATATAGGACCACAGGGTATAGTTCATGGGACATTCAATACAATTTTAAATGCAGGAAGAAAATACTTAGGCATTTCAGAGCAAGGAGATTTAGAAGGGTACACCTTTGTATCTTCGGGACTTGGAGGTATGAGCGGAGCGCAACCAAAGGCTGCTAATATTGCCGGTGGAGTAGGAATATTTGCTGAAGTAGACCTTTCTAGAATTGAAACAAGACATAAACAAGGTTGGGTTGATGTAATCGTAGACGATATCGACCAAGTATTTAAGCTGGCGCAGGAAAAGATAGAATCAAAAGAAGGTATTTCTATTGCATATCATGGTAATATTGTAGATTTATTAGAAGCGGCTGTAGAAAAGAAATTCCATATTGATCTATTGTCAGACCAGACATCATGCCATAATGTTTACAATGGAGGATATTGCCCTGCAGGCCTTACTTTCCAGCAAAGAACACAATTGCTTCATGAAGATAGGGATATGTTCTGTAAGAAGGTAGATGAAACTTTGCATAGACATTATAAAGCCATTAAAAAGCTTACAGAGGACGGTACATATTTCTTTGACTACGGTAACTCATTTATGAAGGCAATGTATGATTCAGGCATAAAAGAAATTTCTAAAAACGGATACGACGATAAGGATGGATTTATCTGGCCTTCATATGTAGAAGATATTATGGGACCAATCCTTTTTGACTACGGATATGGACCTTTTAGATGGGTATGCTTATCGGGAAAGCCAGAAGATCTTGAGGCTACAGATAAAGCGGCTATGGAGTGTATAGATCCTAATAGAAGAGCGCAAGATAGAGACAATTGGGTATGGATTAGGGATGCCAAGAAAAATAAACTTGTTGTAGGAACCCAGGCGAGAATTCTGTATCAAGATGCAGAAGGGAGAACTAGAATTGCTCTTAAATTTAATAAAATGGTAAGAGATGGAGAAGTCGGACCTATAATGTTAGGAAGAGATCATCATGATGTATCTGGAACTGATTCTCCATTTAGAGAAACTTCTAACATTAAGGACGGTTCAAATGTAATGGCCGATATGGCAGTGCAGTGCTTTGCTGGTAATGCTGCAAGAGGAATGTCACTTTGCGCACTTCATAACGGTGGCGGTGTAGGAATTGGTAAGGCAATAAACGGTGGTTTTGGCCTTTTACTTGACGGTAGTGAAACAACAGATGAAATCATTAAATCTGCCATGATGTGGGATGTTATGGGAGGAGTAGCAAGAAGGAATTGGGCAAGAAATGAAAATGCACTTTCTACTTCTGTAGAATATAATAAAAACCATAAAGGCCAGGGTCATATTACAATTCCTTTTATTGCAGATGAAAGGTTAGTAGATGATTTAGTAGAAAAATTTGTAAGATAGGAGAAAATATGTCTATATTACTAATTAAAAATATAGGAACGTTGCAAACGCCTATTGGAAGTTTTAGTCATAAAGGAAAAAAGCAGGGAGAGAATCTTAAGCTAAAGAATGCAGCAGTTTTGATTGAAAATGGGATAATAACCGAGATTACATCGGATGACTCTCTTCCGGAAAAAAGCACAGAGGCAGATATGATAATAGATGCAGAAGGCCACCTGGTTACTCCAGGATTGGTAGAGGGACATACACATCTTGTATTTGGAGGCTTCAGGCAAAATGAAATACCACTGAAAATTAAAGGAGCAACTTATTTAGATATTTTAAGAGCTGGAGGCGGAATCCTTGATACAGTTAGAAAAACAAGAGAAGCTTCTTTTCAGGATCTTTATGAGAAAACATATGGTTTTTTAGATGAGATGATGTCACTGGGAGTAACCACCTGTGAAGCGAAAAGCGGTTATGGATTAAACTTCGACACAGAGGTTAAGATGCTAGAGGTTTTGAAAAAGTTAAACAAAGATCACTCTATGGATATAGTTTCTACTTTTATGGGGGCCCACGCAATACCAGAGGAGTATAAGGGGTGTGGTGACCAATTTATCGAGATGCTTTGCAGTGAATTAATACCATATGTAAAACAAAACGATTTGGCGGAATTCTGCGATGTTTTTACTGAAGACTCAGTGTTTAACTATGAGCAGAGTAAAAAGTTATTACAGTGTGCTAAGGATTATGGCTTTGGATTAAAGATTCATGCAGATGAAATAGAGGCTATCGGGGGCTCTGTGTTAGCGGGAGAGATAGGTGCTATAAGTGCAGAACATTTGATTTCAATAAATGAAGAAGGCTTGGAATCCATGGCAAAAGCAGGAACTACAGCCATGTGTTTACCTGCAACATCATTTTATTTAGGCGCAGATTTTGCACCTGTAAGAAAAATGATAGAAATGGGAATACCGGTTGCTATTGCATCGGATTTTAACCCTGGATCATGTCCATCATTGAATCTTCAGTTTGTCATGAATCTTGGATGTATAAAATATAAAATGCTGCCTGAGGAAGTTTTAACTGCAGTGACAATTAATCCTGCCTGTGCAATTGGCAGAGGGGAAAATGTTGGTACTGTTGAAGTGGGGAAACAGGGAGATTTAGTTATTTGGAATGCAAAAGATATGGAGATGCTTTGCTACAGATTCGGTTCTAATCAGGCTTTGCAAGTAATCAAAAAAGGAGAGTTAGTTTAATGAATTTAATAGATATGGAAGTTGCTAAGTATTTAGAGGTGCTAAAATCTGATGCGCCTGCACCTGGAGGCGGTTCTGTTAGTGCCTTAGCTGGGGCGCAGGGGGTTGCACTTTTTATTATGGTTGCTGATTTAACCATTGGAAAGGAGAAATACTCTGAGGTTTGGGATATTTGCAAAGAAGCAAAAGAGAAAGGCGAAAGATTATACAAAGAGTTAGTATTGGCAGTGGATAAAGATACAGAAGCCTTTAACCTTATTGCAAATGCATTTAAAATGCCGAAAACAACAGATGAAGAGAAGGCTGCACGAAGAAAAGCAATAGATGAAGGAACTCTAGTTGCAACAGAAGTTCCATATAATACAATGAAGCTTGGATTTGAGGGTTTGATTCTTGCAAAATCAATGATTGGGAAGTCTAACTCAAATGCAGCTAGCGATTTAGGCGTTGCAATTTTGAACCTAGTAGACTGTATTAAAGGTGCCTGGTTAAATGTGAAGATTAATCTGCCAGGAGTTAAAAGTAGTGAAAAGGTTGAATTCTATCAGTCTGAAGGTGAGAAGATGTACCATGAGGCAGACAAAATTGGAAAACAATTATATGATGAGATATTAAAATCGTTATAAATTTTTTAAAAGAGAGGGAAAAAAGATGGCACAAATAATTGAAAGTATTCCAAATATCAGTGAGGGTAGAAATAAAGAAGTTATTGAGGCTTGCGTTGACCAAATAAGAACGACACCTGGTTGCACATTATTAAATTATTCGTCTGATGAAAGTCATAACAGAACGGTTATTACTTATATAGGAGATTTAAAAGGTGTGGAAGAGGCTAGCGTAAAGTTAGTAAAAAAGGCTGCTGAACTTATAGATCTTACAAAACATCAAGGAGAGCATCCAAGGATGGGAGCAGTTGATGTTATGCCATTTTTAGCAATAAAGGATTGCACAACAGAAGATTGCGTTGAATTGTCAAAAGTTGTTGGGAAAAGAATCGCAGACGAGGCAAAAGTCCCTGTTTTCCTATATGAGTATTCTGCAACAAGGGCAGAGCGACAAAACTTGGTTAAAATTAGAAAAGGACAATTTGAGGGAATGGCTAAAAAAGTTTTAGAGCAGGATTGGGAGCCTGACTTTGGCGGAAGAACTATTCACCCAACTGCAGGAGTTACAGCTGTTGGAGCGAGACCTCCTCTTGTTGCGTACAACCTGAATTTAAATACTGATGATGTCCAAGTTGCAAAAAATATTGCTAATATAATTAGAGAAAAAGACGGTGGTTTCAAATGTGTTAAGGCTATGGGCTTTGAAATAGAAGACGAAGTAACAGGTAAAAAATATGCTCAGGTATCAATCAACATGACAAATTTTGAGCAGACGCCTCTCTATAGAGTAACTGAAATGGTAAAAGCTGAAGCTAAAAGATATGGAGTTGTTGTAACGGGAAGTGAAATTATTGGTTTATGCCCAATGAAAGCATTAATTGACTCTGCAGAGTATTATCTTCAGATTAAGGACTTCAATTATGGCGTACAGGTACTTGAAAATCACATATTATAATGTTATAACTATATAGGAACAAGTAAAATATAGGAGAAAGTTATGACAGAAAACGGCAGCTGCTCCAATGCATCTTCCCTTACCGATGAAATTGCTGATATAATACGTGAACGTATTTTAAATGGGGAATATCATATTGGAGAAAAAATAAAAGAAAATCAAATTGCAACAGAATTAAGAGTAAGCAGAACACCAATACGGGAGGCCTTTAAACAGTTAGAGAGTGAAGGCTTAATTGATTATATACCCAACAGAGGATGCTTTGCTAAAGGGTTTACTAAGCAGGATATAGATGATATATATGCAGTAAGAAAGGCATTAGAGGTTCTTGCCGTTGAGTGGGCAGTTGATAGAATTACGCCTAAAGAGCTAGACCAATTAAAGGAACAATGTGATCTTATGGAGTTTTATTCCAACCGTAAAGACTCTAAAAAAGTTCTTGAACTTAACAAAGATTTTCATGATATAATATATAATTCTACAGGAAGTAGATTTATGGCTCAGGCATTAAGGACTTATAAAGAATATATAGAACAGACGAAAAAGGTCATTTATTATGAGCAGGTTCATCTTAATCAGTTACTAAAAGAACATAAATTAATTTTCGAGGCTATAAAGAATAAGGATGTTGATGCGGCAACCAAAGCTATTGCGGAACATTTAGATGGCTCGAAGAGAAGAGCAGAGATTGTCTGGAAGATAAACGAAAAGAAAAAATAATATAAAAGCACAGTCATAGGGCTGTGCTTTTATATTTATAAAATGGATAAATATACGAGAAAAGAGCTCCATATTTGATGGAGCTCTCTTCCCGAAAGTGTGTGTGTGTATTCAATAAAAGAAGGAAAGTTTGCATAAATTAATATTTCAAACCCTATTGAACAATATCATTATACCTTGGGATTGTGATGACTTTGTGTAGGTAAACAGATTTTTTAATTATTTTTGTCCTTGTGTCCTTATAAACTTCCATTGAATACTATCACCATCTTTCACAGCATATTCTGATTGGGATTTGTTTGAATATTCATTGTTTATTGTATATACCCATGATTTTCCTTTTATGAAATAATCGTTAATTACATTATCTATACCTTGAATATAATTATTTGTTGTTTCAACAGTTACGGGTATATCGTTTACATTACAGTATAACTGAGTTAGATCTAATACTGACGAACCCTCCTCAACTGAAAATTCAGCATTTATAATATCGGGTATTTTGGATTTCTCAGGAAAATCTATAGAAATTGTAACACTAATAGGATGTACTATTGGCCCGTTTTTCTCTTTTTTTGAGTTACAACTAAACAAAGAAAGAGAGATACACATAATTAATGAGACAATAATAATTTTTTTTGATATAGTATTTTTCATAGAATAATTCTCCTTTCATAAGAAACTACTTTTAGTATAACATAATGCATAGTTTTTTATAACTGTTGGGAGGATAATAAATCAAATAATTCCTCCATAGCCTCGGCTTCAGCATCGTATACTATTTCCCCGGCAATAATAGTCATTGTGGCATGAAGCTTGAAAAATTTATCTAGATTGCACTGTAGAATGTCTTCGTCAAATACAGTGAAGTCTGCTAATTTACCTGTTTCAATACTTCCCAATTGTTCTGATAATCCAATAATTTCTGAAGCTTTAATTGTTAAATTATCTAGGGCTTCAGCAACACTCGTTACATAGTAAGAAAGATTGTCATCATTTGTATTGGTTGACCAAGTGGAAACAAAGGTATCCACAGACTGAAACTCTTCCTTTAACTCTTTACTTATATCATAGTCAGAAGCGATAACCAAGTTGCAATTTTTATATCCATTTTTTCTGACTAGATCAAAACCTTTATAAATCATTAGTGTAGCTTTTTCATCAAGTCCATCTGCATGAACATTGAAACCCTTATCACAGACGCTTAATAGGATTCTATTAAGTGCATCTTGTGAAAACTCACTACTTTTTACAGCAAGCTTTAGAGTGTCATATTTTACTATCTCTCCAATTTCAATGCAACTTGTTTTTTTGGACATAAGAATATGACATATTGTATCTGGAATTAAAGGTTTATTCACATAAAATGATCCTAAAAACCTCTGCTTTATAGTACCTTCCGTGGCAATTTCCATTAAGGAGTTTTGGTATATATCGTCAAAATAATCTGGCGAACAAAGATTGAATAAAGTTGTGTACCCTTTATCACAATAGAATTCTGCCAGCTGGTTTACACTAGACTCAACGTCTTCAAAATCAAAAGGGATGAATAAGTTTAATATATAGGAAGTGGTAATAAATTCAACACATTCTTCTGCAGCTGTATCTTCAATAATTTCCTTTGCGGCATCATTATAGATGCAGTGAACACAGCTAGAGCCTAATAGAATAATGGGAATATCAGTTTCTATATTACCTAACAGGTCAACAAAAGAAGTTTCGTCATCTTTACCATCTAGAATTTCTTCATTATATCCATATCCAAAATAAACCATATTATCATCATTATCTGCAACGTAGTTTGATAGATTATATAGAATGGTATCCAAGTCCCAATCGTAATCGATGGCAAAATATCTATCAGCAAATGTCTTTAATACCGGGGTACCGAAGGCGTTTATAAATCCAGGGTACATATACTTATTTTCCAAATCAACAATAGAGGTTTTGTCAGAAACTAAATGATCCATTGCTTCGAAATCGCCTACAGCTAGTATTTTTGAATTACTACAAGCCACTGCCGTTGCCCATGGAAAATTAGAATCTTGTGTATAAATATGTCCATTCATATATATAACATCTGCCTTTTCGGTTTTTTTAAATAAATTAAAAGCCATAATTCCTCCTAAATCCTAAATATATATATAATATTATCACAGAACCAAATATTGTGGTATATTTAAATTAAATAAATGGAAAGCAGGTGACCACTATGAAAATAGAAACATATGAGAATACAGTTAGTGTTGCAGAATATGTAGAGAATTATGTAAATGTTGAGGAATTCTTAGAGTATTGTAAAGAATGCAGAGAATATAATAAG